>NZ_JBBMEP010000031.1:0-20650 GCF_040096475.1 Faecalibacterium faecis
TGATGATTGGTGAATCGGCAGGTGCGATTATATGCGCTCCAAGCATCCAATATATCGAGCAAATGGATGAAAAGCCGGAGGACTACTCACAAGAAGATGATGCAGGGCTTGCTTTGATTGATTTCTATGTTCTTCCGCATTATCTTACAGCACCATTTAAGAAAGTTACCGAGAAAATAATGACTGAGTTTTCGGATTTGAATCTATGCCCAATTAACAACCGTCAGGGAATTGTAATTGATGGTGAAGGTTCAAAGGTTATTTGCAAAGACTAATTTGAAAATTCCAGTTTGGAGAATTGAAAAAACGGAATTTACCTATTAAGACATATAAACTCTTGACAATAAAGCTCCTATATAGTATGTTTTTAATAAACTACTATATAGGAGCTTTTGTATGGAAATGAATGGAGGATTTCTTGTCACCAAAATAAAACAGCTTGGAGACCGGATTTTCGAGAAGATTCTCAGTGAAAAGAATATTGATGCGTTTAATGGAGCCCAAGGGCGTATTCTTTATGTGCTGTGGCAGAAGGATGGTATTTCAATCAGGTCACTCTCGACTAAATGCGGATTAGCGATAACGTCTCTTACTACGATGCTGGAAAGAATGGAAAATCAAGGGCTGATAAGCCGTGTTCAGTCTGAAACGGACAAAAGGAAAACGCTCCTGTTTCTGACTGAGAAAGCACATTCCTTAAAGGGCGAGTACGATTCTGTATCGGATGAGATGGGCAGTATTTACTACAAAGGTTTTTCAGAGGAAGAAATTACCCGGTTTGAGGAATGCCTCGACCGCATCAGAAAGAATCTTGAGGAGTGGCAGAAGTCATGAGTATTTGTATCAAAGATCAGATTCAGAACATGAATATCGTCATTGGCTGCACAGTGGGGTGTACATATTGCTATGCCCGCAACAACGTGAAACGCTGGCATATGATGGATGACTTCGCTGACCCTGAATTCTTTCCGGGTAAGCTCAAGATGATGGAAAAGAAACGTCCGCAGAACTTTCTTCTTACCGGCATGAGCGATCTCTCCGGATGGAAGCCGGAATGGAGAGACGAGGTATTTGCAAAGATCCGTGAAAATCCACAGCATCAGTTCCTGTTCCTTACCAAGCGACCTGATTTGCTGGATTTTGATACCGATCTGGAAAACGCATGGTTTGGCGTTACGGTGACGAGGAAAGCAGAACTGTGGCGTATCGACGCCCTTCGGAAAAACGTCAGAGCAAAACATTACCATGTTACCTTTGAGCCGTTATTCGACGATCCCGGCACAGTTGACCTTTCCGAAATCAATTGGATCGTTGTCGGCACCATGACCGGAGCTCAGAGCAGGAAGATTCATACGGAGCCGGAATGGGCATGGTCTCTGGCGGACCAGGCCCATAAGCTCGGCATTCCGGTGTTTATGAAGGAAGACCTTGTCCCTATCATAGGGGATGAAAATATGATTCAGGAAATGCCGGAAGAATTTAATAAAGTGTTAGAGGTACAGAAATCATGGAAGAAGTAATAAATGGAATTCTCATTCGTGAGGTGGAAACAAAGAACATCATGACTAAGTCTAGTCTGCCTGTAGGCGGTTACTCGGTCAATCCCTATGTAGGCTGTACACATGCCTGCAAGTATTGCTATGCTTCTTTTATGAAGCGCTTTACCGGGCACAAGGAGGAATGGGGCACTTTCCTTGATGTGAAGCATTGGCCAGAAATTAAAAATCCGAAGAAATATGCCGGACAGCGGGTGGTCATCGGTTCTGTGACAGATGGCTACAATCCACAGGAGGAGCAACTCGGGAATACCAGAAAACTTCTGGAGCAGCTGATCGGCAGTGACGCAGATATTCTGATCTGCACAAAGTCGGATCTTGTGGTACGGGATATTGATCTGCTGAAGAAGCTTGGACGTGTAACCGTTTCATGGTCGATCAACACACTAGATGAAAATTTCAAGAACGATATGGACTCTGCTTCGAGCATTGAGCGCCGTATCTCTGCTATGAAGCAGGTATATGAAGCAGGTATCCGTACGGTCTGTTTCGTATCCCCGGTATTCCCCGGTATCACGGATTTTGAAGCAATCTTTGAGCGGGTAAAGGATCAGTGCGATCTGTTCTGGCTCGAAAATCTCAATCTTCGAGGCGGTTTCAAAAAGACAATTATGGATTATATTACCGGAAAATATCCTGATCTTATACCACTTTACGACGAGATCTATAACAAGCATAACCGCAGCTACTTTGAAGCACTTGAAGTAAAAGCTGCGGAAATGGCTAAGAAGTATGATTGTGCCTTTGTGGATAATGAAATGCCTTATGGAAGAGTCCCGCAGGGACATCCGGTAATCGTGGATTATTTCTATCATGAGGAAATCCGAGGGACAGAGAATACCGGAAAAAGAAATCGCTAACTTCCAGTTTGCCGTACAGCGCCAAACAGCGGAAAAGCCCCTGCATTCCAAAACGGATGCAGGGGCTTTTTTTGTTTACTTCAAGATGATCTCGCCGTTTTCACCGGCATCCACCACAAGGGTGCCGCCGGATGCCAGCGTGCCGTCGATCAGGCGCTCGGCGGCGGGGTCTTCCACGGCTTTGCGAATGACGCGGCGCAAATCGCGCGCACCAAACTTGCCGCCCTGACTCTTTTGCACCAGAGCTTTGAGAGCTGCCGGGGTGTAGCTGTAGGCGATGCCCTTGGCCTCCATGCCGGGCTTGTACTCGTCCAGCATCAGGGCCGCGATGCCCTCCAGCGTCTGCTGGCTCAGCGGCTTGAAGGCGATCACTTCATCCACGCGGCCAAGGAACTCCGGCCGCAGGAACTGCGCCAGCGCCTTGCGGGTCTTTTCCTCGCTGAGCTGTTCCTCGCTCTTATTGAAGCCAAGCCCACCGGTACTCTGGTCGCTGCTGCCGGCGTTGGAGGTCATGCAGATGACCGTGTTGGAAAAATCCACCGTGCGGCCCTGCGCATCGTTGATCTTGCCCTCGTCCAGAATCTGCAGCAGAATGTTCATGACATCCGGGTGCGCCTTTTCGATCTCGTCGAACAGCACCACGCTGTAGGGGCGGCGGCGCACCTTCTCGGTGAGCTGGCCGGCTTCTTCGTAGCCCACATAGCCCGGAGGCGAACCGATCATGCGGGACACCGCGTATTTTTCCATATACTCGCTCATGTCCAGACGGATGAGCGGGTCCGGGCCGTCGAACAGCTGATTTGCCAGCTGCTTGACCAGCTCGGTCTTGCCCACGCCGGTGGGGCCCACAAAGATGAAGCTTGCGGGACGGCGGCGGCCGGAAAGGTCGGCGCGGCTGCGCTTGATGGCCTGCGCCACCAGATGCACGGCCTCGTCCTGCCCGATGATCTTCTTTTTCAGCTCGCCCTCAAGGTTTGCCAGCTTTGCGAACTCGGTCTCCCGAATTTTGACCGCCGGAATGCCGGTCCACAGCTCGATGACCTTGGCCACATCGTCCATGGTCACCTGGATCTCGCTGGCAGCAGCCTGCTTTGCGGGCAGGTCGGCTTCGAGCTTTGCAATGCGGGTCTTGCGCTCGGCCACGCGCTCGTAGTCGATGGGCTCGTTCACATCCGCATTCTCCATCTCGGCTTCTTCCTGCTTGAGGGCATCCAGCTCCTTCTGCATTCCAAGATACTCGGAAATGACCGGGTGGGCCAGATTGCAGCAGGCGCAGGCTTCGTCCAGCAGGTCGATGGCCTTATCGGGCAGGAAGCGGTCGGTGATATAGCGCTCACTCAGGGTGACAGTGGCAGAAAGCACATCGGCAGGCACCTGCACATGATGGTGCTGCTCGTAGTAGTGCTTGATGCCGTTCATCACAGCAAGGGTATCGGCCACGCTGGGTTCTTCCACCCGCACGGGCTGGAAACGGCGTTCCAGCGCCTGATCCTTCTCGATATACTTGCGGTACTCGTTGAAGGTGGTGGCACCGATGACCTGAATTTCACCACGGGAGAGGGCGGGCTTCAGGATATTGCCCGCGTTCATGGCACCCTCGCTCTCACCGGCAGAGGTGATGGTGTGGATCTCGTCGATGAACAGGATCACATTGCCTGCGGCCTTCACTTCGTTCAGCAGGCCCTTGACCCGCTGCTCGAACTGGCCGCGGAACTGGGTGCCTGCCACAAGGCTGGTGAGGTCCAGCAAATAGATCTCCTTATCCTTCAGGCCGATGGGCACATTCCCCTTGGCAATGCGCTCCGCAATGCCCTCGGCAATGGCGGTCTTGCCCACGCCGGCTTCGCCGATGAGGCAGGGGTTGTTCTTCTGGCGGCGGCTCAAAATCTGGATGGTGCGGTAAATTTCGCGGTCGCGGCCAATGATATCGTCCAGTTTGCCTTCCCGGGCCTTGCGGGTCAGATTCTCGCAATAGGTATCCAGAAATTTGCGCTTAGGCGGCTTTTTGCCGTTTTTGCGGTCGGCCTTTTTGTCGCCATCTTTCTTCTCGCTGCTGGTAAAGCCCAGCGGGAAGGTGGCATTGCTGCCGGGGATCAGATCTTCGTCCATGCTGTCCGGGTCAGCATCCTCGCCGCCGTTCGCCATGTTCATCATCATGGAGAGCGGGTTTGCATCGCCCATCTCCTCCATCATGCTTTCCATGCGGTTCTCCATGTTATCAAGATCCTGATCCGACATGCCGAACTGCTTCATCAGATCGTCCACCGGCTTGATGTGCAGCTCACGGGCGCAGTGCAGGCAGTAGCCCTCCTGCTTCATCTGACCATTGTCCATCCGCTGGATGAAGATGATCGCCGGACGTTTCTGGCATCGAATACAGACCATAGTTCCTCCTTTATGCAAAACCCTTTACAGGAAAGGGTTGAAGAGATTGAAGATTTTGTAGTAAAGACTGCTGCTCATCACCGTATCGTTGAGCACATTCAGGTTGCCGCCTGTGATGACGATGATGCCCCACAGGATGCACAGCACCAAATAGATATCCAGCAGCGCCGTGGCACCGCCCACCAGCCAGCCAAGGCCGCGGTTTACCGTGCCAATGACCGGCAGCTTGTTCACAAGGCCCAGCACCGTGACCAGCATACTGACCAGCAGGCGCAAAAGCGCGTAGAACAAGAAGAACAGCACCAGCGTGATCACCGGTGTGAGCAGCGGCTGCAGCACGTTTTCCACAATGGAATCGGCCAGCACCACCGCGTTATCGGCCAGTACAGCGCCAATGGAGCGCTCGCAGGCTGCCACGATGGAAGCGCGGAAAGAAGCAGGCAGGAAGCCCGCATACTTTTCCGCAATGCCGGAAAGGTCTACCGCACCGCCCGCAGCAATGTTTGCTGCGATCTGGGTGCGGAAGCCGCCTGCCAGCATGTGCTCGAACACCCAGCCGGCGCAGGCAGCGGAAAGCTCCTTGGCCCCCAGCAGACTGAACAGGTTGCCCACCAGCTGCACAATGGACGAAAGAAAGCCCTTGCGCGCATAGCGCACCACCAGAATGATCCATGCTGCCGTGCATATGATATCAAAAAGAAATGACGGATTCTTGAACATACCTTGTTTTCCCTGTTATTTTTATCACTTTCCCCGCAAGAGTGCTATTTACGCATGATCTTCTCACCCAAAAATCACTGTCCGCTGGAAGCTGTCTGCTCCGGCGGTGTGACCGCCTGCACCGTGTTGCCGGTGAACACCAAAATCTGCCTACCCTCGATCAGCGCCCGGGGCCGGGCCGAAAGCGACTGGCTCCACTGGAACTCGCCCACACTGTTGAAGCGCTCCACTGTGCTGTCGGTGAGCAGGTAGAAGCCGTCGTTCTTTGCCCGGATGATCTGGCTGGCCGAGAGCACGCTGCCGCTGTAACCCACAGTCAGCTCCCCGTCCAGCAGCACCGCCGTGCTGGTCTGGCCATTGCTTAGCAGCAGGGCCGCACCGTTACTGGTGTTGGACACGCTGACGAGGGTGCCGCCGCCAAAATCGTAGCTGGCGCGTTCGCCTGCGCTGCCGCCGCTCGTGTTGTACAGCACGGCGCGGTTCTCATAAAGCACCAGCAAAAAGCCGTTGGACATCCAGCCCATCCACTGGGGCACACTGTTCTCGGAGCCAAGGCATACCGGGTCGCCCTGCGAGAGGGGCAGTACATAAAGGTTCGTGGTCAGCTGGCCGCCCACCGCCGATACAGCGGCCACGGCAAGGCGGCGGCTGTCCGGCGCAAAGGCCATGCGCAGCGGGGTGCCCTGCTCACTGGTCAGGTTCCACACCAGCTGCTGCTGCATACTGGAATTGTAAACGGTCAGCTTTGCCACGCTGTCGGTGCTGTCGGTCACAACAGCCACCTGTCCGGCATCTGCCACGGCGCACAGCGAGATGGTGCTGTCCATGGTTTTTGTATAAAGGTTCTGGGTGCGGC
The DNA here is from genome assembly GCF_040096475.1 of Faecalibacterium faecis. Classification (NCBI taxonomy): domain Bacteria; kingdom Bacillati; phylum Bacillota; class Clostridia; order Eubacteriales; family Oscillospiraceae; genus Faecalibacterium; species Faecalibacterium faecis. The sequence goes on from NZ_JBBMEP010000031.1 coordinate 6,378, forward strand.
TTTCCACCCGAAGCTCATTGCCGGAGCGGTTGTACAGCACAAAGCGGGTCTTGCCTGCAGCAATGGCCGGGCGGGCATAGCCGCTCTGGATGCTGTTCAGGCGGGTGCCGCCAATACTGTATACCACGCAGCTGTCGCCGCCCATCTCCACAAAGCTGCCAGACATCTGCGCCACCGCATCCGGGTCGGTGATGCCGGTCTGCTGCGGCCAGCCTGCGGCTGGTGCCAGCGCGATGACGGCAGTATCCACAAGGTCTTTTGCGCGCGCAATGGAAGACCCCACTGCGCCGGTGGCAAACAGGACAAGGATGGTCAGCACCGCTACGATGACGACGGTGCGGCGGATGCGCCGTGTGCGCACCCGGGCCCGGGCGGCTTCCAGATATTCGACGCGTCCGGCAGAAAGCGTCTCCCCTTCGGCGGAATGTCCGCCGCGGCGAATTTTGCTCATGAATGGTTCTCCTTACAGATCATACTCCACACACTTCAAAAACAGGCCCTTGGCGGGCAGGGTCGGCCCGGCGCGGCTGCGGTCACGGCTTTCCAGAATGGCGGGAATTTCCGCCGGGTCCAGCCGGCCTGCGCCCGCTTCGCACAAAGTGCCTGCCAGAATGCGCACCATGTTGTACAGGTAGCCGTCGGCGGTCACTTCAATGTCGATCTCGTCCCCCTTGCGGGTAACATGACAGTCCGTGATGGTGCGCACGGTATCGCCATGGGCTGCAGCGGAAGAGCCCGCCGCGCACAGGGCCAGAAAATCGTGCCTGCCCACGAACTGCTGCGCCGCCGCCTGCATTCTGGCTTCGTCCAGATGCCGGGGCACCCGGGTGTAATAAGCCGCGTCAAAAGGCGAGTCGATGGGGTGGTTGTGGATGCGGTAGAGATAGGTTTTGGTATGGGCCGCGTACCGGGCATGGAAATCCTCCGGCACCACCTGCGCGTCCAGCACCCGGATGTCCGGCGGCAGATGTTGGTTGAGCGCCAGCGGGAGCTTTGCCGCCGGGATGCGGGTATCGGCGTGGAAGTTGAGCTTGAAGCCCAGCGCGTGCACCCCTGCATCGGTGCGGCTGCAGCCCTTGATATCGGGGCGGCTACCCAGCACGGCCTGCAGCGCATCCTGAAAGGTTTGGGCCACGCTGCGGCCATTGGGCTGCACCTGAAAGCCGCAGTAGTTCGTGCCGTCGTAGGCAAGGGTAAGTAAAAAGTTCTGCATGGAACTCCTTCCGTCACGGCTTTGCCGTGCCACCTCCCTCAAAGAGGGAGGCTATAAGGCCCCCTCCTCGAGGGGGCTGTCGCCGAAGGCGACTGGGGGAGTTTTAAAAATTCGGGAACACCAGCCGGGAAGCAAGGATCACTGCAAAGCAGGCGATGCACACGGCAAGGTCGATATAATCCTGCTTTTCGCAGCGCAGCACCTTCAGGCGGGTGCGGCCGTCACCGCCCCGGTAGCAGCGGCATTCCATGGCCATGGCCAGCTCGTCCGCGCGGCGGAATGCCGAAATGAACAGCGGGATGAGCACCGGCACCAAGGCTTTTACCCGGTCGGTCATCTTGCCGGTATCCAGCTGGGCACCGCGAGCCTTCTGGGCATTCATAATTTTGTCCGTCTCCTCAATGAGGGTGGGGATGAAGCGCAGGGCAATGCTCATCATCATCGCCAGCTCGTGCACCGGGAAGTGCAGTTTGCCCAAGGGCTTGAGCAGCTGCTCGATGGCATCCGTGAGCACGATGGGGCTGGTGGTGTAGGTGAGCAGGCTGGTGCCCGCGATGAGCGCCATGACGCGCACTGCCATCAGCACAGCATAGCGCACACCCTCGGCATAAATGGTCAAAAACCAGATGTGCACCAGCGGTTCGCCCTCGCCCGACACAAAGAACAGGTTCAGCACCGCTGTGAAGATCACGATGGGCAGGATGGGCTTCAGGCTCTTCATGATCATTTTGCCGGGAATTTTTGCCACCTTGTACATTGCTGCAAGGAACAGAATGGAAAGGGCAAGGCCCAGCGGATTGGAAGCTGCAAACAGCAGCACAATATAGGCGATGGTCAGCACCAGTTTCAGGCGCGGGTCGAACCGGTGCACCAGACTGTTGCCCGGGAAGTGCTGGCCAATGGTGATATCTCTCAGCATCCGGCAGCGCCTCCTTCCTTCTTTGCTTCCCGCGGGAGCACAAGGCTCTCGCCTGCCTCCCGGCGGCGCTTGGCCTCCAGGATCATCTTGACCGCATAGGGGATGGTGTACACATCAGCGGGCACATCCACACCCATCTCCCGCAGCTTGAGGAAGATCTTCGTCACCTGCGGCACGGAAAGCCCCAGCTCCAGCAGCTCCGGAGCGCGGGCAAAGACTTTTTCCACGGTGTCGTACATGGCAATTTTCTTGTTGCTCATCACCAGAACGCGGTTGGCGTACTTGGCAATGTCCTCCATGCTGTGGGACACCAGCAGCACAGTGGTGCCGGTCTTTTTGTGGTACTCCTTCACCTCGCTGAGGATGTCGTCCCGTCCCTCCGGGTCAAGGCCCGCAGCAGGCTCGTCCAGCACCAGAATGCGGGGCTTCATGGCCATAACGCCCGCCACGGCCACCCGGCGCTTCTGGCCGCCGGAAAGCTCAAAGGGACTGCGCTCCAGCAGGGCCGGGTCAAGGCCCACGAAATCGGCGGCTTCATGCACGCGGCGGTCGATCTCGGCTTCGTCCAGACCCATGTTCTTGGGGCCGAACGCGATATCTTTATAACAGGTCTCCTCGAACAGCTGGTACTCCGGGTACTGGAACACCAGACCGGTGAGGAAGCGGAAGTCCCGGATCTTCTCCGGATCTTCCCACAGGTCGCGGCCATCGATATAAATTTTTCCGCTGGTAGGCTTGTTCAGGCCGTTCATGTGGGTAATGAGGGTGCTCTTGCCGGAGCCGGTGGCCCCGATGATGCCCACAAAGTCGCCCTCTTCCACCGTAAAGCTCACATCGTCCAGCGCAGTGACCGCATTGGGCATGCCGGGGTTGTAGACGTAGCTCAGATGTTCTACTTTGATGATATCTGCCATTTGCGTCTGCCCCCCTTACTGCAAAAGCTCGTACAGAGCCTGTGCGCATTCGCCGGTGTCTATGATGCCCTCCGGCATCGGGATGCCGGCCTTCACCAGCTCGTCCCGCAGCTCTGCGGCCTGCGGCACATCCAGATGCAGGGAACGCACCTTCTCGGTCTGGCTGAACACCTCTTTGGGGGTGCCCTCCATCACCACATGGCCCTTGCTCATCACCAGCACACGGTCTGCCTGCGCAGCTTCCTCCATGTAGTGGGTGATGGACACCACGGTGATGCCCATGTTCCTGTTCAGATAGTGGATGGTCTGCATCACCTGCTCACGGCCCCGGGGGTCCAGCATGGCGGTGGCTTCGTCCAAAATCAGGCAGTCCGGCCGCATGGCAACAACGCCTGCAATGGCAACGCGCTGCTTCTGGCCGCCGGAAAGGTTGTGGGGTGCGCGCTCGCGGTACTCATAGATGCCGGCCATCTTCATGGAGTCGTCCACGCGGCGGCGCATCTCTTCGGGCGGCACACCGAGGTTTTCCAGTGCAAAGGCAACGTCTTCCTCCACCACGGTGGCAACGATCTGATTGTCCGGGTTCTGGAACACCATGCCCACGGTCTGGCGGATATCATAGATCTTGTCATCATCTGCGGTGTCCATGCCCTCCACGTAGACCTTGCCGCTCTCCGGCAGCAGGATAGCGTTGAAGTGCTTTGCCAGCGTGGACTTGCCGCAGCCATTGGCACCCAGCACGGCCACGAATTCGCCGCGCTTTACTTCCGTTGAGACACCGTCCAGTGCGTAAACCGGCTGGTCGCTGTCGTAGCGGAATTTCAGATTTTGTGCTGTTAAAATCGTCTCTTCCATTTGTGTTTCTCTTTCTGGTGGTGCGCCCCTCTGAAAGGGGCTGTACCCCATTCTTAAGTCTTCCTGTGAAAATGTGTTTGGAGCGGCCCGCAGGCCGCGACAAACACGAAACTAAAAGATTATTTTCTTCTGAACATGGCCAAAGCGCACGCGGCGGCCATTTAAAATCGTTTCACTCTTCCCAGATGGCGGTTGCGCCGCAGGGCACCACGCCGCCGGTGGCAGAGACCGGCAGGCCGATCTCGTCGCAGCTAGTCTGCCCGCCAAAGCGGGGCACCAGCGTGGTCTTGAGCATATACTCCATGACCGCCGGGGACAGGCCTGTGGTGTAGCTGTTCACCGCAAAAAACAGCGGCGTATCGCTCAGCACCTCTTCGCACTGGCTGATGAGGTCGTAGATGCAGTCCTCCAGCTTCCAGATCTCACCGCCGGGGCCGCGCCCGTAGCTGGGCGGGTCCATGATGATGCCATCGTAGGTGTTGCCGCGGCGTTTTTCGCGGGCAACGAACTTGGCACAGTCGTCCACCAGCCAGCGGATGGGCCGGTCGGCAAGGCCGCTTGCCGCAGCATTGTCCTTGCCCCACGCCACGATGCCCTTGGAGGCATCCACATGGCAGACGGTGGCACCTGCCGCCGCACAGGCCAGCGTGGCACCGCCGGTGTAGCCGAACAGGTTCAGCACCTTTACCGGGCGGCCTGCGGCACGGATCTTTTGGGCGTACCATGCCCAGTTGACGGCCTGCTCCGGGAACACGCCGGTGTGCTTGAAGCCGGTGGGGCTGACGATGAGGGTGAGCTTATCCTCGCCCTCGCCGCAGCTGATCTTCCACTTTTCGGGCAGACGGCGCTTGTACTCCCACTCGCCGCCGCCCTGATTGGAGCGGTGATAAACAGCATCTGCCTTTGCCCACAGCGGGCTTTGCTTGGGCGTTTTCCACACCACCTGCGGGTCCGGGCGGATGAGGATGGTCTCACCCCAGCGCTCCAGACGGTTGCCGTCGGTGGCATCCAGCAGTTCATAGTCTTTCCAGGTATCTGCAGGGCGCATAGCGTCCTCCCTTCTCTTTTATCCGTTTCTTACTGGCCCAGAATGCGCTTGTTGATCTTATCCACGATGCGGTCGGCGCAGCGGTGGATGGCGTCCAGATCCTGGCCCTCCACCATCACGCGGATCTTCGGCTCGGTGCCGGACACCCGCACCAGCACGCGGCCCATGCCCATGAGCTTCTGCTGCTCGTTCTCAATGAAACCGGCCAGAACTTCGTCCTCTTTGTAGGCTTTTTTCTGGGCGGCGTTGGCGGTCACATTCACCAGCACCTGCGGATACTGGGCGTAGATGCAGTTCAGCTCGCTCATCTTCTTGCCGCTCTCAGCCAGCAGCTTGAGCAGCTTGCCGGCGGTCAGCTCACCGTCGCCGGTGGTGGCATGGTGCAGCAGGATCACATGGCCGCTCTGCTCGCCGCCGATGGCAAAGCCGTTCTCGCGCATGTTTTCCAGCACGTAGCGGTCGCCCACGGCGGTCTTTTCGGTATTGATGCCCTGACTCTCCATATATTTGATGAAGCCCAGATTGGACATGACCGTAACCACGGCGGTGTCGCCGTCCAGACGGCCTTTTTCCTTCATGGTCATGGCCAGCAGGGCAATGATCTTGTCGCCGTCCATCTCCTGACCCTTTTCGTCGCAGCCAAGGCAGCGGTCGGCATCGCCGTCAAAGGCAATGCCGCAGTCAAAGCCGCCTTCCACCACGGCCTTTTCCAGATTTTCCAGATGGGTACTGCCCACGCCCTTGTTGATGTTCTGGCCGTCAGGCTCAATGCCGATAAAGGTGCACTTTGCGCCCAGACGGGGGAACAGCTTCTGTGCCACGGCAGCCGAAGCGCCGTTTGCACAGTCGATGCAGACCCTCAGGCCGGTCAGGTCGCCGTGGATGGACTCATACAGGTGATCCACATAGTCCTGCAGGCCGTCATCGCGGCGGTATACACGGCCCACCTCGGCACCGGTCTTCAGCTCAATGCCCGCGCAATTGTTGTCGATGTAGGCTTCGATCTGGTTCTCCACCTCGTCCGGCAGCTTATAGCCGGTACCGGCAAAGATCTTGATGCCATTGAACTCCATCGGATTGTGGGAGGCAGAGATCACGATGCCGGCATCGGCATTGTACTTGCCCACCAGATAGGCCACAGCGGGCGTTGGCAGAACGCCCAGACTTTCCACATCCGCACCCACGCTGCACAGACCGGCGGTCAGGGCTGCTTCCAGCATATCGCCGGACTGGCGGGTGTCCTTGCCGATCAGGATGCGCGGACGGTGGCCGGTGCTGCCGGTCAGCACCGCAGCAGCGCCGCGGCCGATCTTCATTGCCAGCTCACAGGTCAGGTCTGCGCCTGCAACACCGCGCACACCATCGGTTCCAAAATATTTTCCCATAATAATACCCCACTTTCTATAGAAAGAAGAACCCTCTCAGTCAATGCCTTGCGGCATTGCCAGCTCCCCCAAAAGGGGGAGCTTTTTGGCATCTTTTGGTTTTTCGCTCATGAAGCTCTCCCTCCGGGAGAGCTGGACGCGAAGCGGCCTGAGAGGGTCAGAACAAACTCTGCTGCCCGTTGTCCTCGGGCGCAGCGGCCTCCGGCGCTTTCAGGCCCAGATGTTCGTAGGCCAGCCGCGTTGCGCAGCGGCCCCGGGGTGTCCGGGTCAGAAAGCCCATCTGCATCAGATACGGCTCACACAGGTCTTCCAGCGTGACGGATTCCTCGCCGAGGGCCGCCGCCAGCGTTTCCAGACCCACCGGGCCGCCGTTGTACATTTCAATGATCGCACGCAGCATACTGCGGTCCAGTTCGTCCAGACCCAGTGCGTCCACGTCCATCCGCTTGAGGCCCATCAGGGCCACATCCCGGTCAATGATGCCGTCGCCCAGCACGGTGGCAAAGTCGCGGATGCGCTTCAAAAAGCGGTTTGCCACGCGGGGCGTGCCGCGGCTGCGCTTGGCCAGCTCGTAAGCGCCTTCCGGCGTGATGGGCTGGTCGAGGATACCTGCCGAGCGCTGGATGATCTTGCTCAGTTCATCCGGGCTGTACAGCTCCAGCTTGAGCAGCACGCCAAAGCGGTCGCGCAGAGGGCCGGTGATCTGGCCTGCACGGGTGGTGGCACCCACCAGCGTGAACCGCGGCAGGTTGATGCGGATGCTCTGGGCGCTGGGGCCTTTGCCGATCATGATATCCAGCGCATAGTCTTCCAGCGCCGGATACAGCACCTCTTCCACCTGACGGGACAGGCGGTGGATCTCGTCGATGAACAGTACATCGCCCTCCTGCAGATTGGTGAGCAGGGCAGCAAGGTCGCCGGGCTTTTCAATGGCCGGGCCGCTGGTAATACGGATCTGTACGCCCATTTCATTGGCAATGATGCCTGCCAGTGTGGTCTTGCCAAGGCCCGGCGGACCGTAGAGCAGGATATGGTCCATCGGTTCGCCGCGCCGCTTGGCAGCTTCCAAGTAAATTTTCAGGTTCTGCTTGACCTTTTCCTGCCCGATATAGTCTTCCAGATGCTGCGGGCGGAGGTTGTTTTCCTCGCTGTCCGCCGCCGTCATGCCGGGCTGCATCATTTTTGCGCCGTACAGCGCAGTTTCGTCCTGCATTCTTTACCTCCTGCCTGCCATGCTGCGCAAGGCCAGTTTGATGATCTCTTCCACGGGCAATGCCGCGTCGATCTTGGAAACGGCAAGCGCTGCTTCGCTCTGGCTGTACCCCAGCGACACCAGCGCCGCAATGGCCTGACTGCTGCCCTGAGAAGCCTGTGTGTCGGCGGAAGCACCCGCCACATCCTCCAGCGAGATGCCGTCCACAAAGCCCTTGGCGACCTTATCCTTCAGCTCCAGCACGATGCGCTGTGCAAGCTTCGGCCCCACGCCGGAAGCCGCCTTGAACGCCTTGTGGTCCCCCGCCGAGATCGCCAGTGCCACGCGGTCCGGCTCCATCACACTCAGGATGGCAAGACCCACCTTAGGCCCCACGCCGGACACGGCGGTCAGCATCTCAAAGCAGGCCTGCTGCTGCTCGGTGGCAAAGCCGTAAAGGCTCACGTCGTTCTCGGTGATGCTCATCACGGTATAAATGGTGGCTTCCTTGCCCACGCCGGGCAAGGCCCCGGCCACGCTGGCCGGGCACTGGGCATAGTAGCCTACACCGCCGCAGCTGAGCACCACCGCGTTCATGCTTTTTTTGACGATTTTTCCTGTCAGACAGTAGATCATTTAAAGCCCTCTCAGTTTCTGTGTCGGCCAATTTTCCTCTGTTCAGCTCGCCCTTCGGGAGAGCTCCGGTGCCGCGCCGCTGCAGGCGGACGGAACCGGTGAGAGGGTCAGATCGGCCCGGCCACACGGCGGACAAAGCGGTTGAGCTGGTTGCCGTTGGTGTGGCAGAAGGTGATGGCCATTGCCAGCGCATCGGCGGTATCGTCCGGCTTTGGCACGGCGGGCAGATGCAGCAGCACGCGGGTCATCTCCTGCACCTGCTTTTTCACGGCCTTGCCGTAACCGGTAACAGCCTGCTTTACCTGCATGGGGGTGTACTCGTAGATGGGCAGGCCTGCCTGCGCTGCCGCCAGCAGGATCACGCCGCGGGCTTCTGCCACGCCGATGACCGTGGTCTGATTGTGCTGGTAGAACAGCTTTTCGATGGCAAGCACCTCGGGCCGGGTGCGCTCGATCACCTCTTTGATGCCTGCATACACCTCGTCCAGACGGCGCTCGAACGGCACGCCCGCGTCGGTGCACACTGCACCGAAGTCCACCGGCGCAAACCGGTTGCCTGCGTAATCCACCACGCCCCAGCCCACGATGGCGTAGCCGGGGTCGATGCCCAAAACTCTCATGCTGCAAATACCTTCCGATACTATTCCTATTATAACTTTATTATTATATCACAACAAAACAGTGTGAGCAACAGAAAACCTTTCGCCTGCCGCCGCCAAATGTGCGCTGGCGCGTAAAAAGGGCAGTCAGCGCCCCTGCCTTTAAAAAAGTTTTACAATTTTTGAAAAAGCACTTGCTTTTTGGCAGAAGGTATGGTAATATAATCAAGCTGATTTCGGCAAAACAGAATATGGACGGTTAGCTCAGCTGGTAGAGCATCTGCTTGACGTGCAGGAGGTCACAGGTTCGAGTCCTGTACCGTCCACCAAACAGTTCGTACTCGAACCCAATTCTCTATGAGAAAGGGTTCGGGTACGTTTTTTGTTTATCGGAGGTTCTGCGGAAGGACTACTCGGAACGGTAAACGAGCAAAGGCAGGGTATCACTATGATAGTGGTATCCTGCCTTTTGTTTTGCGGAATCAAGTTCGCTTTGTGCGAACTTGGTCGTCACCCTATATGACGCATTGGGGGCAATCGCTGCGTACGTGCGTACCGGGAGAGCGTGTACACCTCTGGCAAGGTGTAACACACTAGACTTTGGAACAAAGTCTGTGTGCCAAGGGGCATAGCCCCTTTGGAATCCCTGCGGAGCGTGTACGCATGTACGCAGGGAAACGGCTAAATCTCTCTTATACAGATTGAAAATCAAACCGGTTATCGTTGTAAACGATTCGTAGAGTATCTTGCGGCGAAAATAGCCGCGGTATTTCTTGATAATGGTTTATAGTCGTGCTATCTTGTAGTGGCAAGGAGGGAGCAAAATGGATTCACAGAAGTTTGGTACATTTATCGCCCAGTGCCGCAAAGACAAGAAAATGACACAAGCTGACCTAGCCGCAAAATTGAATGTGACCGATAAAGCTATCAGCCGCTGGGAAAGAGGTGTGGGGTTCCCCGACATCAATACCATCGAGCCATTGGCCGCAGCTTTAGATGTCAGTGTTGCAGAACTTATGAAATCCGAAAGGATAGATGAATCAGAGATGTCTATCGCGATGAACAATGAAATTGTGAACAATGCGTTAAATTTTGCAGAGAAGCAAATTCAGCAGGAGAGAAAAAATGTTTTCTTAATTATTGGATGCCTTACAGTCGCCATAATTTTCATTCTATATCTGGATAATATCGGATGGCGGCTCGACACCTTTCTTTTTACAGTAGTGGGGATAATTCTCCCATTGATAGCAATCCTCTCGTTCCTTGTGCTGCTGGGATACGCTATATATCGAAAGTGCAAAGGCCAGTCTTGCCACCAAACCTTTTTGATTGCCCTTGCCGGCTTGGGGATAGTTGCTCTGATATTTGGTGCCTTTGTGCTGGCTGGAACTTTGGGGTTAGGCCCTGTGCCTCAGTAAACATAAGCAGGGTTTGGGGCAGGCACGCCCCAACAAGAAGCTGTCCCAAAGGGGCAGGAAATTTTCAAGAATTGAAAATTTGTGGCCACGGGACGATTCTTGCCCTCTACCGCTGCGCTCAAAACCGTTTCTGGGTAATTGTTTCCAAATTGTTAAGACGCAAACAATAAGTGGCGGGGCTCTGCTCATGTGATGGGGGCACCGTTTGCTCCGAACGAAATTCCTGCCCCTGTTTTGCAGCGGCGTTGACAAAAAAGTCGATATCACGTCCGGTCGGCTCATGAAATTTTCAAGGTACGTTCCCCACAAAAGAAAAATACCGCCCACGCAGCGCAGCGATGATTTTGTCGGGGTAAATCGGCGGCAAAATGAATCGGGTGTGTTGCGGGGCGGTAAATCTTCGCAGGAAATAAAACCGCACAGAATCGTTTCTTTACAGAAATCTCTGTGGATTTGTTGGGAATGATAACATAAGTATTGATGTGTGTCAACACTTCAGGATAATGAATACATCAGATGAACGAAACACACAAAGCACAAGCGAAAGCAAGACGGCACTTTAGAAAAAAGTATCAAATCAATCCGGATTAGAATGCTGAATCGAGCAGATATCTAGTACAGCATCGCATTGAGCCAAAACATACGGATCATGTGAAACCATAATAATAACCGAATCATTTTTTCGTTCTTGGAGACAGTTCATCAATCGGGCAATACTTTCTTTATCAAGAGTAGCAGTTGGTTCATCCAGTACCATGGCATCCAATGTAAGAAAAAAATTACGCAAGATGACAATATGTAGATTGTTTGGAAAACATAAATAGAGAATTTTTAATACCGTCAATATTTGTTGCTCGCTTTGCTTGACGAAATTCATGTTAGTAGTATAATTATAATGTAGTGTTATATAAGTAGCGTAGCGCGTATTTAATATTCCAATCTATACAAATAGTTTATTTCGATTATATAACCAGTGTATTCGAGGAGGTGTTCGAGGTGGAAAGCACAAATTCAATTGTGTTAAATCGTTTTTTCACGCGCAACACCTTCAAGCAGTTGATTGATGAAGGTTCATCCGCAACGTACTCGTCTGTTATCCGTCGCTATATTATAGATGAAAGCAATAAAACAAATGGTGAGTGCATAAGTGAAATTTACTGTTATTTAAAATCAAACTATCAAAATGAGTATTATTATAAGAATACTCTTCTTAACAAGTTGTTGCTCGGTATTCACAGTCCGAAGACAACTATTGCACTAACAGAAGTTCCGATTGCCGGATCTAAAGCGGATTTTATTTTGATAAATGGAAAGGCTGTTGTTTATGAAATCAAAACAGCGTTGGACAATTTCGAGAGACTAGAGGGACAGTTAGAAGACTATTACAAGGCATTTTCTCGAGTAGTTGTAGTGACAGCAGAACAACATTATGAAGAGCTAAAAAAGAGGTTAAAAGATTCTCCGGCAGGAATTTATGTATTAACAAGTAAGGGTACACTGAGTATAAAAAAGGAGCCGATTGAATACACAGCTGCACTTTCAAAAACCACTATGTTTAAGATTTTACGTAAAGGTGAGTATGAAAATATAATTAAAAGCGTTTATGGAAAACTCCCGAAGGTCACACAATTTGAATATTACAGAAGTTGTCAGGTTTTATTTGAGTCGCTTTCAATTGAAGAAGCATATAAATTATTTACTGCAGAAATAAAAAAACGCAGTAAAATCGAAATCGATTTGTACTCAAAAATTCCATATGAATTAAAATTTTTGACCTACTTCTCTAACTATCGAAAAGAAGATTATACTCGTTTGCTTAACTTTCTTAGTATGTAGGAGGCTTATATGTACTTTCCTATTTTACGGGGTCGACAGTTCGAATTGCTTGCTTTACGAGAGTGCGTTAACAATGGCATATTAAGTGATTTTTTAATCCCAATCGTAGAGCCTGTTAAGGTGTCGTCCACATTCACAAAGACATTGGATTCATTTGTAGATCATAAGCATCCCATTGGAGTTATCCGCAACCCGGTAGTTGGTAAGTGGTCACGAGAAATTGTTAAAACAAGTAATCAGAAAATTCAAAAACACTACACAGAACTTTTGGATAACAAGTATCTTATCGAAACCTTCTATGTTACCCCCGATTTGGGAAGCAATGGTGTACTCTGGGAAAATAGAATATTGCAATTTGAAAAATCAATTTTAATTTGCAATCAGCCAGAATATGTAGAACACTATGAACATATAACCTCTGGCATTTCTCCATTGTACAATATCATTCCGGATCGCGCTGATTTTAGAAGGTCTATTCGAGCGAATCGTGTGATGTGTGAGGATCACTTCCCAAAACAATCCCGAAATATTGACTATTCCGGGATCGACACAGAATTTTTCTCAGCAGACCATCTTTATTATAAAGAGGATGGATACAAGGGATTTTCAGATTATTCTGTTGTTGGTTCTGAATATAGTGAAACAGGCTTTGCTCCATATGCGGTGGCAATTCACATTGTCTATTTTGATGATAATAATAAACTTCGCATCGCTCACTTTGTTTCGGACTCTAATGATGATATTTCTGATCCAGCAAGAAAATTTGGAGAAGCTGTAGAAAAATTAGTACAGTGGAACAAAATTATGAAGCTCAATACGATGGGCATCAAAGCGTTCGAAGACACGTATAAAAACGGAACATATCCCGGCCTAGGAGTAGCCAAAAAGTACTCTATTATGCACCATCTTGAACTCATGAGCGTTTATCTTAATGAGGTTGAAAAATGATTATTTGTGATGGTTGCTTTTATGATAAAGAAATTTCTTCAATTATTAAGTCAGTTTCAAGAAATTCTGGGGTTTGCCCAACTTGCCACAAACATGATAAGAAACTTTATGATACTGATTATCAGAATGATCTAACTCCTTATTTTGAGGATTTAGTTAATACTTACACACCAGAAGAATTGCTTCCTCCGTCATTTCCAGCGGCAGAAAAAAGGCGACTAATGGATGATTTGAATGAGCGGTGGCAGATTTTCTCGGATATTCCTTATCCCACTCAATATGAAATTCTCCGCAACATATGTTCTGAACTATACGCATCTACTCCATCTCTTTTCGATGGCTTAGTTGGAATTCCGGAATTATATGATGACTTATACCTTAAAAACCATATGCTGCTAAGAACAAATAACTGGGATTTGTTTGTGAATGAGATAAAAACAGTTAATCGTTACCATTCCAAACTTGTCAATCTTGATATATTAGAAAAATACTGTTCTTTTATTCGTAAAACGTATAAAGCAGGCTATTGCTTCTATCGTGCGAGAATCTCTGAAAAAGAGGGTTTTGATATCAATTCTATGGGGGCTCCACCCGCAGGTAAGAGTTCAGAAGGACGAGCAAATGCACGTGGAATCACATGCCTATATCTTGCAAGCGACCTTGAAACCACGTTGCATGAGGTTCGTGCAGGTGTTTTTGATTTCGTTAGCATTGGAAAATTTTTGCTAAAGAAAGATATTGTGGTTGTTGATTTAAGTGCTATTACCGAAATCAGCCCTTTCACTGAAGGGTTGGACTGTTTGGATCATGCAATTAATATGACTCATCTAAAAAAAATAAATGATGAGATGAGTAAATCACTGCGCCGCAGTGACAGTACCTTAGATTATGTTCCAACCCAGTATATTGTTGACTTCATTAAAAGCATTGAGCATAATGGTACACGAGAGTATGCAGGGGTTGAATATAGTAGCACAACAAATCCGGATGGTTATAATCTTGCGATTTTTGAGCCAGAGTTGTTCGAATGTATAGCAGTGGATGTTTATAATATTGAAGAACTTCGTTATAAAGCCAAGAAAATATAATACATGAAAAAGATGGCCATTTTTATTATCGAATAAAAGAATGATCCTCTTTTTACTTGCATTTCTTCTCAGAATATGATAAGTTATACGAAATGGTGTCCTGCTTTTCTACTTATCGATACATAAAGTGAGGTGCAACCATGACCGCCGTGATCTACGCCCGCTATTCATCTGACAGCCAGCGAGAAGCGTCCATTGAAGGACAACTGCGCGACTGCAAGG
>NZ_JBBMEP010000032.1:0-18027 GCF_040096475.1 Faecalibacterium faecis
ATCGTAAAAAAATACTACGCCCTGCCCGGCGATCAGGACGACCTTATTTCCATCGGCACCATCGGCCTGATGAAAGCGGTGGATACTTTCGACTCTGACCGTCGGGCACGCTTTTCCACCTACGCCAGCCGGTGCATTGAAAATGCTATCCTCTCCCCAGCGCACTTTCAGATGGAAAAGAGAACCCACTCATTTTTCAAAGCAGCGCAAATGCGTCAAAATGGGTTTTCTGGGCTCAGGAAAGCGGTCACCTTTTTCTACTTCAAAAGGTATCATGTGAGGGTTGTGGTCTAACCCCTCTATACATCTTGCAGGTAACTTTGGCAGGCCCCCGCACTACCGTAGAGGCGCAGGCGTTCTACCGTATGTACCATTCTTACGCCGGCATCCCGGACCCCTGGGACCGTCTGCGTTGGTGCCGCTATGGTCTTGACCTGCTGCAAAAAGAGGTTGCTGCCATGGTGGGCATGGAGGAATGGCTCTATCGGGATCTGGAAAGCGGCGCATTTCACCGCAGCTTCACGCCCGAACTTGCGGACAAGCTCGCCGCCCTTTACGGCATCCCGGTGGAGGATATTCTGGACGACTACACCCTGTTTCTGCACCGGGGCGGAGGAGCCTTCCTCCGCAGATACCGGGAGGCAAAAGGCTGGAACCGTCAGCAGCTTGCCGACCACGCAAAGGTCAGCCGGACAAGCATCCGCTGCTGGGAAAGCGGGCAAAAGACCATCAGTCAGAAGTGCTTTTGCCATCTGGTGGAAAACCTTGGTTCCGATTTTCCATCTATGCTTCGTATGTGAGGTATGGTAATTTTTCTCCGGTCAAACGAAAAAGCTCGTCTGCAAGCCACGATATGTGGCAGCGCAGACGGGCTTTCGTTATGGAATCATTCTGTTTCAATTATTCTGATATTCGCTCTGACTTACATGGCGTTCCGTAAAACACGCAGTCGTTCTTCAAACATTGCTTTCCATGCCGGATGCTCGGAGAATACGGTGTGCTCCACCTGACGGACTTGGTTCAGTCCGATGTTCCGCACCGCTTCCACTGCAGCATCTTTTTGGCTCAGATGGCGTTTTCCCACGGTCAGACAGTTTGCGCCTTCTGGCGTGTCGTACTGCTGAAACGCCCGGTTGAAGTCCATCAGGTCATGCAGACGGATGGGCTGATTGGTTTCGTTGTCTACCAGCAGACCCCAATTTTCCCAATGACGGTCGGTATTGCCCACCAGATAATCCAGAATGTTCATCATATAGTAGCCGGGAGCATCCAACTCTAAGATCTTATCCAGCGTGTTCCAATCATGGTTCGTGCAGTAGACGTCATAGGCTGCATAGGTCACAAGACTGTATCGCTGAGATGTCATGATTTTGCTGATAGAAACCGGCTCATTTTCAAACATTCCCTGCTCATACAGTACCTGATGGCAGTCAAAGCACCGGCAGATTTTGCTTGCCAGCACTTCACGTTCCACCGCTTCCCTGCCACCATCCTTGTAAAGATAGAAGCCATCCTCTTTTCGCACCCACGCCTTGGGGTACAAGCCGCCCGTAGACAGGTCATTTGCCAGAAGATGGGCGTTTGTCACCGTCATTTGGTGCCCCCGCAGCGCAATATCCACAAGCGCATTGCTTAAGGAGTGTGCAAAAAGGTTGATATCCTCGAATCGAATCTTCTCGTTTTCTTCTTTCACCCAGAACACATCCAGCAAAGACAGACAATGGTAGGATAATGCAATCTGTGCTCGTTCCCTGTCCGTAACACTCTGAGATGCACCGATACTGTTCAGGATTTCCTTGGCGTAGGTGCGATCCAACGTCAACATCCGGGAGGCGCACCAATAGTAAAAGTTCGTTACATTATTGATGCGCTCGTCAAAATCATCCGATTCCACCAGAACCAGATCATAGGGCATGAAATCCTCGAGGCAGACCCTGCATTCCCCTGTCGTGCTGAGTTGTGCCACACAGCTTTCCCGGTGCATGATCTCGTAAAACATGATTTTCATCCCTCCCTGCGTTCTGTGTCTTGCTCTGTATTTATATTACCTTCTTTTTTCACGGGACGCAAGAGCTTTTACTTTTCAAAAAGCTTTTTCTGCTGCTCCATCAGGACGGTTTCGATACGCTCTTTCAGCAAAAAGCGGAACTGTTTTGCGTGTTATGCAGTGTCATAGGATACCATATTGGCCGCCAACAATCAATGATTTTTTTGTCAGCAAAATTCCAAAAACTTATGTAACACAAAAAGCCCCACGCTCAACACTGCCTCTGAATCTGACCGTCTCTGGTCAGAGCAGAAAAGCATATGTTGAGCGTGGGGCTTTGTTTATCGGCTCGGCTGCCAGCCGGGCTTTTGGTGTTCTTTGGGTTTGTAGGTTCCTTTGGTAGTATCGATCACCGCCTGCAGCAATTCGAGCTTCTGCCATGTGGGGCAGTTCAGACGGTCGATTTTTTCGATCACATAGTTGGCGTGGGCGGTTGCGACCCGTTTTCCGAGTTCGTCCCATCCCTCTTTCGTTTTGGGGTAATGTACCACCACTTCAATGGGGGCACTCTTTCGCATGGCTCACTCACCTCCGATTACATCACTATCACCTCATTTTTACGGGTTACTGGTTGTCCGCTATTCGCTGCGGTTTCCGCTCAGAACGTTCAGAGCCAGACTGACCAGCAAAGCCATATCAATGCGGAGCATTTCAGCCTTGCTGGCATAGCCCATAAAGCGTTCGATGCGGGATTTATCGATCGTGAAGATCTGCTCCAGAAGAATCATGGACGGTTCTTCAAAGGCCGGGTTAGAATCCACCAGCACATGGGTGGGCTGTTTTTTCTTCTTTTCCGTCCGGGTGGTAACAGTTGCAACGATCAATGTAGGCGAATGACGGTTTCCAATGTTGTTCTGCAGAACTACCACAGGGCGTTTCCCGCCCTGTTCCGAGCCGATATGCGGCTCCATGTCTGCATAGTAGATGTCCCCTCTGAGATATCTCCAATTGTTCGGTAACATAAAAATCCCCGTGGAATGAAACGCCCTCATAGCCAAGAAGATTTACGAATCCTCTCAACTATGAGGGCATTGTTTTTATTCGTGCGGTTCCATGGTCAGATTATGCTGCAAAATTCAAGTGAGTCACTTTTTCTTTACCATTGAGCTTCTGATAACATCCAAAATGGTCCGATCCGCCGGAAACCACTTCACACCAGAAGCAGTCCATGGAAAGATGAAACGCCGGATAATCGTACTCGATTGTCCCAATTAAATCCCCCACGGTGATTTCCGTGTCCAGTTCTTCTTCGATTTCCCGCTTCAGAGCCTGCTGCGGGGTTTCGCCCGGCTCGATTTTGCCGCCCGGAAACTCCCACTGGCCTTTATAGTCGCCATACCCGCGGGCAGTGGCGTAGATTTTGCGCTTTTCCTGCATGGAGTCGCAGATCACAGCGGCCACAACACGAATCGTTTTCATAACGTTCCCCTTTTGGATTCATTATAATGGCCGACCGTCAGAAGTACCACCGACACGATAGAACACCCTGTTTCCTGCTTTTCTTGCAGTAAGCAGCCCCATCTCATGGAATTTCATCACAAACGTCCGAATGGTTGCATACGCAGCGTTTCGGAAATCCTTTTCCAGCTGCTTTGTGGTAAACTCCTCTGCACCATAAGCAGACAGAACATACTCCCAGAGCAGCCGTTCTTTTTCTGTGATTTTTCCTTCCGTAAGAGCAGTTTGATATACCTCAAGATCAGTTTTCGACGGGACTGCATCCACCTGCAGGCGGTTATAGACCTCATTGCAGAAGTAGAACAGAAAGGGAGTCACATCCGTATAGCCGGAAATCAGAGCATTTCTCTCCACGCGTTCGTAGGCTTTGTAATATGCGTCCCTGTTTTCAGCGATGTATCGGGAAAACGGCGTGAACAGTGCCGCAGGATAGCCCTGCTGAACAAGATACCAGAGGTGGAATAGCCGTGCAGTGCGTCCATTCCCGTCAAAATAGGGGTGGTAGTATGCAAAAGCAAAGTGCAGAATGGCAGCCTTATGCAGCTCATTGATGCCGTCATTGGCATTCGCAAAATCGACAAGACATTTCATGGCACCGGGAAGCCGCTCTGCCGGAAGTCCCGGTCTGGGTTCTTCACCGCCCACAACAAAAACCTCGCCATGCCGATAAAAGTGGTTTGGCAGTAATCGATCTTCATCCGGGAGATAATCCCCTGTGCTGATCTGATATAGGTAATGCAGATTCTCCTCGGTGATCGTATTCTGACGATTCGCGATAAACTCCAGTCCGCGCTTCATACCATAGATGCGGGCTTCTTGTTCATCACGAGGGGCATAACCATCGAGGATATAACGGATACTGCTGCGGGTCGAGCGGATACTTTCAATTTGAAAAGTAGCATAAATTTCCTCGGTCATCGCCGACAAACCGAAGTTTTGTCCACTGACAGGGACAGAGAGCAACTGCTTCATACCATTTGTTGAAATTTGCGCGAGGTTCGGCAGGTAAAACAGCTTATTTCCAGAAAAATCAGTCAACGGCAGAGGCTGCGCAAAGTTTTGCCGCAGCAATTCGGCAAATTCTTTGACGCTGACAGTCGAGTACTTGTATTCCATCCGATTGAGTTCAAACAAATGCTTATCTGAAAGCATTTTGGCAAACTGTGCCCCATCCATTCTGTCCACCTCGCAGTTGATACTTATTGATACTACATAGTATCAATATACCGATTCTTTATAAAAAAGTCAACCGAAACAGGCCGAACCAACTTTTTTCCATACTCCCCGTCAAAATTCTCGTGGTTCCGTCACGAATCACATCTCCATCGGCTTATTCCCCACTTCGTCCAGATACGCATTCAAAAATTCCGCTGCAAGGCTGTTGGGACGGATGTTTTCTCTGGCTTCCTGCGGGGTGAACCACTTGCAGCGGTCCACTTCGTGGTTGATATGCAGCGCCTTTGCGGTTCTGACGAAAGCCGTAAAGTTGCACATCAGCGTGTTGGACGGCTCAAAAAACTTGGTACGGTTGAACCGGAGGTGCTCTACTTCCAACCCGGTTTCTTCCCGGACTTCCCGCACCACGGCGTGTTCTTCTGCCTCACCGCGGTTCACATATCCAGCCACCAGAATATAAGAGGGCTTGCCGTACTGCTGGATAAGCAGAATTTTCCCGGTTTCCTCATGATGGCAGTTCCATGCGGCAGATCAACGCCGGGGATATTCTCGACATTGCTATGGCTGGCACCTCTGCCACCCTGCTGGCAAAGCGCTGGGAAAGCGTACTTCTGGTGAACGTGGACAATGAGACCCTCTCCCGCCTCATTGCCAACAAGGAGGCCATGGATGCTCTGATGAAGATCGAAGGCTTCCGCAGCCTGAACTCGGACATCGAAACCATCATCGCAAAGTCCGAAAAGGTGAAAAAGGCGAAGAAGGAAGGCACCAAAGACCTTACCCCGAAGCAGAAGAAGGAGCTTTCGGACGAGGAAAAAGAGTACAAGTCCAAGCGCAAGCAGATTCAGGAAAAACTCATCAAGTTCGCCACCCGCATTCCGGTGTTCATGTATCTGACGGACTACCGGGAGCGCTGCCTGAAGGATGTGATCACCCAGTTGGAGCCGGGCTTGTTCAAGAAGGTCACCGGTCTGTCGGTGAAGGACTTTGAGTTGCTGGTATCGCTGGGTGTATTCAACGATTCCCTGATGAACGATGCTGTGTACAAATTCAAGCGGTACGAAGATGCCAGTTTGAGCTACACCGGCATTAATCGTCACGATGGCGAGGATCGTGGCGGCTGGGATACGGTGCTCTCGGATGCCGACTACAACAAGATGTTTACCTTGCAGCAGGCATCTATGGAAGCCCCTGCGCCCGCTCCGGATGACCTGCCCGCAAAGCCCTATTTCACCCCGGACGAGGACGAGCCGAAACCGGCTCCTGCAAAGAAGCCTGCGCCACAGCCCGCAAAGCCCATCATCAGCTATGGCGGTTTTACGCCCAAAACCAACACGGCGCAAAACACGCAGGCTTCCGGCAGCAAAATCCACAAACCGAGCAACAGCTATACACCTTGCCCGGTTTCCGGTACCCCCGGCAACTTTACACCCCGCCCGGTGAGTTCGAGTGGCAGCATTGGAGCTGTAAAGCCGAGCTTTGGTCTGAACAGCCAGCCAGCCGCTCAGCCAAAACCGCCTGCCAAGGTGGATGTTTCCAAAATCAAGGTTGGTGTCAAGGTCAAGCATAAGGCGTTTGGCGTTGGCACGGTAGCAGCCATCCAGCCCGATATGGTCACGGTACGCTTTGGCAGCGTAGAAAAGAAATTCCTGCTGCCTGCGGCGATCGTGCAGGGGTATTTGATGTTAATCTAAAACCAGATAAGTGCATAAATGAAGCCTCGGTCTGTAAAAATGATAGACCGAGGCTTTTTTATTGATAAATCGATAATGTTCGACTATAATTAAGAAAATACATAAAGAGGGTGCTAAGATGGCAGAAAAGAAATTCATCCCGGTAAAGGTAACAGACCGAGAGTGGGCCGAAAAACTTTTAGATGGAGAAGTGTTTATGCGGCCACTGTATGAATTTGGCGCATGGAATTTAAAAAAAGAGGACAAACAATTGAATAATAGCTTTCGTGGAGATCTCTGTGAGGGAATGTCTGGCATCTTTGGCGAAGTGGAAGAGTGTCCAATTTATGATAGCTTCGATGAAAACGTAAAGAAATATATAAAGCAGATTTGGTATATCGATGATACTGATATAAAATATTTTAAGATTTTTAGTTTGTATTGTATGGAATATGATCCGTCTACAAATTTTTTTCTAAAGCCAAATCCTAAGATGTGCGAATTCGGAGATACAGCTGTCATCATAGCTGACTATAACGAATTTATCGAACGTTTTGGAAAGGCATTATTTAAGAAATACGATTCTGTAGTTTCAATGATGGATCGCGTCAAATTTTACAATTTTAGAGAAACCAGAGAAACGAATCCGCTGTTTGAAAAACATGAAAAATATTCATATCAGAATGAGCTTCGAATGGCATTTTGTGAATTAAGAGAAAACAAATTTGCAATGGGTATCAATTCTGATACCTCAAAGGAAATCGTTGAAGATCTAACACCTGTAAAACTTCAAATTGGCAATATTAGAGATATTGCCTACGCAATTCCTATTGAAAATTTCTTAAAGCTGTTGATTCCACGATATATACCGCTGCGCTTTCCTATGAGAGAACTCTATGAATCTCAAAGCAATTATGACAAACTCGTTAGTAACACTAGATCCGTTATGAAAAATCACAAGTCACCGTTTGTTCGGCCTATGTTGGTTATAGACGGAAATGCAAGAGTTACAGATGAAGGAATACTTATATAACTAGCAGGTGAGGTTGTGTTATGAATGTAACATCAGAAATAAAAAGCTATATTGAATTAAAAGAGACATGTGGAGCACTTCTTTTAACCGGAAAATGGGGATGCGGCAAATCATATATTATGCATCAACTGGCGGATAGTCTAAATGGAGAAGACCAATATGCTGTAGCGATTGTTTCATTGTTTGGAGTGCAGAGCATTGAAGAACTTGATAAAAAAGTAAAAGAAGCTATCCTATACGTTAGAACCATAAATAAATCAGAAAATGATTCTTCTAGTAAGGTGTCGGCTTTGATAAAAAACGCAAAGAAACTATCGAGTGAGCTAAGCGATGTTTGGCAGGGATTTAGGGGAATCAATGCGGCTCTTTCAATTAATCTATATGACTTTTTTGATATAAAATCAGAACTACTGTGCTTCTCTAAAAACGGAAAGACAATGGTTTCAAAAACACTTGTCCTAGTTTTTGATGATTTTGAGCGTTCAAAGCAGGATAAGACAATATTGCTAGGCACAATTAATAATTATTGTGAAAACAAAAAAATAAAAACAATTTTAATCGCGGATGAAAATCACATTGACGAAGAAGCTTATAAAGAATTTAAAGAAAAAGTAATTTCACATACCATAAAAATAGCAGCAAATTATTCGGAGATTATTCAATGTATTGTTCGAGATTATAAAGAGACTGTCGTTGGATATTGTGCCTTTCTTGAAAAGCATCAGGATACTATTAAAGAAATATTTGGCGAGAGTAAGTCGGATAATCTAAGAACACTTAAAATTTGGCTTACAGATTTCGAACGAGTTTACAAATTATGGATAGAGTTAGATCTTCCGTTAAAGGATATTGATCAGGTCTTTTATAATTTCGGAGCAGTAATGTTTGAATATAAATTGGCAAAGTGTGAACTTGACCGGTATGGACTGGTTGAATTCAAATCGAATGAACGTGCGTATAAGGGTGTTGATATTCAACCTGAACGCACATCGGATAAATATAAACGACTTTCAAGATATAGAAGTTTTGCAATACTAGAAAAATGGATAGTATCGGGCGAATGGGATGAGGAGACTGTAAAAATCAATCTTTGCGCACCGTACAGAAAAATTCCGATTAAAGATGAATACTATTTTGTTCAGTCAGACTTTTGGTCGATGACGCAGGACAAAATAAATAAATTTCTCCCACTGACACTTGAATTGGCGTATAAAGGAGATCTATCAGGAGATGAATTGATAAACCTCATTCAAAGAATAAAGGATTTGAAAAAGATGGGTGTAACTATTTCATCTCACATTGACTACGACAGAATATATGATGGACTCTCCATGCGTGGAGAAAAAATAGAATCTGGTGAAATTGTTGAGCCAGAACGTTGGAAATTTATAGAAAATCCAGAGGAACTTTCTCCGGAGGCCAAAAGAGTATATGATGAATTGGAGATGTTACAATATAAGGTAAGCGATTCGCGTTCTCGAAAAGAATACATTGCTTATCTTGAAAGTCCACGAATCCAATTTGAAAATCACTATGTGCATCGTTTGGCAGTATTTGATGATGAATTATATAGTTTGTTTGTGGAAAAGTTCAAAGGTAATGACAATTACAAAAGATTGTACCTTGTTGATAGTTTAAAGGTCTATTTAACAGAGCTGCTCCGGAAGCCTGGCACGGCAGATATTTCCAAAACTATGTGCAACTTAAAAAAACTTAGCGCATGGATTCGGGATCGTAATTTGAATGAAAGAGATGGAGTACGTAAGTATACATATAAGGTTTCGGAAAAAAAGCTTACTGAATTGATCGAAGTAATGATGACAACCTACGAAATAAATATCACTGAAAAAGGAGTTTGATGCCGTGACCCAACCGAAAACCGACCTTGCCTACCTCCGTAGCGAAAAATCCAAAGCAGAGCAGAAGCTGCGCTCTTTCCAGCACCGGGAAAAGTTCCTTGAACGTCAGATGTCAGAGCTGAACCGGAGAGAGCGTGTGCATCGTCTTTGTACCCGTGCCGGAATGCTGGAAAGTTTTCTGGTCTGTCCGGGAGAACTGACCGATGATCAGGTGATGGAACTGCTGAAAATCTCGTTCCGCCAACCTGAAGTCGTGCTGGCACTTGCAAAGATGGTGCATGATGTTCACGAATGCAGCAACGTTCCGAACCCCCTATGAAATAGGGCGCAATTATACACCTCGTCGTCACTTGCTGCGTATCGTTCGCATCTGTGCAAAAAGCACAAATGCTCATTCACTCCGCAGTTCCTCCTCTTCCCCATAAAATCATCTTCGATGCTTTTCCGGGGACCCCTTTGTGTGAAATTGCGGTCTTGCAGACGGCTCGATGAAATCGAAGCTGGCGTTTATGCGCCAGCCCGATTCCATCCCAAGGAAAACTGCATTTTCCTTGCGCTGCTTTGCAGCTGTCCTTTTGCCCGCTACCATAAAACACGCATAGAAAAAGCCGATTGGAAACAGAAACATTTCCAATCGGCTTATCTTTTTGTTAGGCAGATTTCTTTTCAGCTAATGCCCGGACTTCCTCAATTGAAAGGTCGGTGTACTTTGCCACCTTTTCACAAGGCACACCATCTGCCAACATTGCCAATGCGTGTTTGACCGATGTTTCATGCTCGGTTTCATCCCGCATCTTTTCCATAGCTCTGCACATAGCTGCCACTCCCTTCGTGTCTTCTTTGAAATAACGAACCCTCTGTGCCAAAATGGAATAATTCATATCCTTCGAGTTGGTACAGAAAAAGTCGTGCATCAGTTTTCCTAATGCGGTTTCGTCCTTGATTTGTGAGTTCACATAAACGATGTGAGCCTGATCGTTGAAAAACGTTCCCGTTTCCCGAACTGTACGGTCAACATGATAAATTGGAAGGCCGGCCTTTAATACGTCATTTTCAGTGATAAAGATAACGTATGTTTCGTTCAGCGCATCGTAATCATCGCCCGCATCAGTCAAGTTTGCATCCAGCAGACTGCTATTGTACCGTGCGCGCTTTTCACTAGCACCACGGTCACTGCGCTGCACCTCAATATTATATGCACGGTTTTCCCGATCCACTGCCAAAATATCCAATCGGACTGAACGCCCTTGCAGATTTTTGATGCTGTACTGGCCGTGAACCTCTTTGACGGTCAAATCATCCCGTTTCAAGATGATCTGC
The DNA here is from genome assembly GCF_040096475.1 of Faecalibacterium faecis. Taxonomy (NCBI): domain Bacteria; kingdom Bacillati; phylum Bacillota; class Clostridia; order Eubacteriales; family Oscillospiraceae; genus Faecalibacterium; species Faecalibacterium faecis. Next base: position 10,567 of record NZ_JBBMEP010000032.1, read on the forward strand.
AAAAGAAACTCAGCACAGGCACGTTCTTCAAACACCGCAGCCATGAAATCATCATCAATCAACCGCAATCCACGCAACCGCTGCAAATCTTCTTCATGTTTCCGTTCAAAATCCAGTTCCTGTTGTGATTTTCTTTCCGACATTGGCTCACCAGCTTTCTGCTTACTTATCCAAAATAATAGTACCATAATTCCGTGATTTTTACAAGAGAACGATTCAAATGTCATCAGGAGGTGATGCCTATTCCGTGTCCGCATTTCAAAATTACCATCGTTAAGCGCAGCCAAGGGCAGTCCGCTGTTGCCGGGGCCGCTTACCAGAGTGGCGAACGGCTGTTCAGCGAGTACGACCAGAAAACAAAATTCTACAACAAGAAGAAAGAGCTTGTCCACGCCGAGATCATGCTGCCGTCCCATGCGCCGCCCGGATTTGCAGACCGGGCAACCCTCTGGAACGCCGTGGAAGCCGTGGAGAACCAGTGGAACTCCCAGCTTGCCCGGCGCATCGTGCTGGCATTTCCGGTGGAGGTTCCGAAAAAACAGTATCTCTCCATGATAAAAGAATTTTGCAACGAGCAGTTTGTTTTCAAGGGCATGATTGCTGACTTTGCCATCCACGACAAGGGAGATGGCAACCCACACGCCCACATTCTGCTGACGCTCCGGGCAATGGATGAACACGGCAAATGGCTTCCAAAAGCCAGAAAGGTCTACGACCTTGACGAGAACGGTGAGCGCATCCGGCTCCCCTCCGGCAACTGGAAGTGCCACAAGGAAAACACAGTGGACTGGAACGACCAGAAGTACGCCGAGGTCTGGCGGCATAGCTGGGAAACTATCACCAACCGCTATCTGGAAGCTGCTGGCAGACCGGAACGTGTTGACCTGCGCTCCTTTGAGCGGCAGGGCATCCAGCAGATACCGACCGTCCACCTCGGCCCTGCTGCACACCAGATGGAAAAACGAGGAATCGAAACATTTCTCGGAGATCTCAACCGGGACATTCGTGCAGCCAACAGCCTGATGCAGTCCATCCGCAGTGCAATTCGTGGTCTGCAACACTGGATCGCAGACTTGAACGAAAAGAAGCAGCTTCTTCTGGACGCTCTGGAAAAGGCGAAAGAACCCACGCTGTCCGATCTGTTGGTAGATTACTTCAATCTCCGCAACGAACAGCGCAGCGATTGGTCTGGCAAGGCAAAACTGAAATGCACTGTCCGAGACTTTGAGGAAGTCAAACGGGCGGTGGACTATTTGAAGGCCCATTTCCTGAACACAGCTGAGGACTTGAACCAAGCCATTGACAGCTTAAACCAGACCGCTGCTCCTCTCCGCAGGCAGCTGAAGCAGAACGAAAACCGTATGCGGGCAATCGCCCAGATCAAGGACGCTGCCGCCGTCAATGCCAAGCTGAAGCCCATCCATGATGCCTTTATGAAGAAGAACTTCAAGCTGACCAAGGACGCTTACGCCGCCCAGCACAAGGAGGAACTGGACACGTTCAACAAAGCTGTCCGCACTCTGATGAAGCTGAACGGCAGCACAGCGGTGGACTTTTCGGCATTGGATGCCGAATTTTCTGCGCTGCAATCTGGCAGCGCAGAACTGCGTACCAAACTGGAAGCCTTGCAACCGGACGTCTCTGCCCTGAAAAATATCCGCAAGTATATCGACATGGTGCTGAATAAGCAACAGCTTTCCGCACCGGACGGCAAGATCCCGGAGAAGGAATCGGTGCTGAAAAAGTTGAACGATAGCAAGGCAGCGCTTGGACAGAAAAAATTACAGCCCCAGCAAAAGGCAACTGAACACACATTGTAAAAGGAGAAGCACAAATGAGCAAAACTATCACTCTGACCGAACATCGCCCCGCTGACGGACTGTTGACCATGCGAGTCAGAAACACAACTTACAACGTCAACATCTTTTTCAATCCGAATGCAACGAGCACATTGGATACTCAAATGCGAAAAATCATCCAAAAAGAAGCGAAAGCTGGCAATTTTTAAATTTGCAGCAGCATCTTGATTTTTTATCTTGACAAAATGCAGCCCAATCATTTTTACACTCCAAACACTGTTTTCGTCAGCCGGATACCTGCTGCCGTCTTCATCGTATGTTCCATAAAGGTTCGGATTGCCTGCTGGTCGTACCCGCTTTCGGACGCATTGACGATATAATCTGCCTCAATCAGAATCTGATAGTCAATGCCGTTGACCTGCGCCGGACTATGGTGGTGCCCTACCAGATAGGCCACCCGGTCGATCTGTGCCGCTGTCATGCCGGTATCCGCCAAGAACTCCCGCACCAGCGGGGCACCCTCCTGCTCCTGATATTTACCATTGGTGTTGCCGTACTTTTTGCGGCAGAGCGGGCAGGCGATATCGTGGGTGATGGCCGCCACCTCCAGAATAAACTGCGTGTCTGCGTCCAGCCCCTCCAGCTCACCAATGGTTTTGGCATAGGTCCACACGCAGCTCAGGTGCGTGATGTCATGGATATTCCCTTCGGAAAAGGCGATCATCTTTTCCATGATCTGTGCAATGGTCATCATTTGTTTCACTCCCGTTTTTAATACTTAAATGTTCACCTTGATAAACGCGAACTTATTCTTCAAATTTTTTATGACACTTTGGACATTCTTTAGGGATCGGCCTATAACCAACAAGCGAGCAACCGCAATAAGGACATTTCATCATGGTGAGATGATATACAATACCACCAACAGCAACCATTGCACCGATTAGCAGGCATAGGTTTACTCTGTACTCCTTTGCCGTCATTGCTCCTATTACTGCGAGCAATATTCCTATCATCAAAATGATCCAAGAAATGGCAGCCTGCTTTTGTGGGCTATTGTTTTTCATATAATCACACCCCTCCACAAATTCCGATTTATCAAATAAGAATTTCCGTCAATTTTTCTCTTGATGCGGCTCGTTTCTAAGAGTAGGAACGAACTGTTCTGTTGCCGGAGACGGACCATTCAGGTCGATCTCCGGCAGTATTTTTGTTATCGCGTATTAAAAAGCAGCCGGAACGACTTTCTGCTGCGCTACATCGATGATGCCGTATGTATTCAGTCTGAGTTTTGGAATGACCGGAAGGCTGACGAAGGCGAGGGTCATAAAGATGCCGATATCTTCCGCTACACCATGTGCCTTGAGGGCATCGTTCAGCGCCTGCATTTTCGCCGCAACGCTCTCTGCGCTTTCGGTGCTCATCAATCCGGCCACCGGAAGCGCAAGTTCTGCCACAACCTGTCCATCTGCCACAAACGCAAGTCCGCCTTTGTTTTTCCGCACAGTGTTGCCGGCCAACATCATGTCGGCATCGTTGTCCCCTGCCACAATCAGGTTATGGGAATCATGTGCGATGCTCGATGCAACGGCTCCGCATTTCAGGCTGAAGTTTCCTAAAAAGCCAACGCCCACATGGCCGGAGTGATGATGCCGCTCAAAAACGGCCAGTTTTACGATGTTGTGTTCCGGGTCCACACCGGGAGCTTTGCCCGGATGCCGTTGGAACGGGATGATTTTTTCCTCCGTAAGCAGCTCGCCCCGGTTCAGGCAGATGACACGCTCCTGCTCCCCGCTTTCCCGAAGTTCCAGGTCCTGCAGTGTGATCTCATCCAGATTAAAGGAATCCATAACGTGGGAAAATCTCACACGGTCGATGTCAAGCGGTGCGGGTTTCAGCGTTTTTCCGTGCTCGGCCACCAGCGTGCCATTCTTGTAAACCTGTTCGACCATAAAGGATTCCAGATCAGAAACCACAACCAGATCTGCCCGGTACCCCGGTGCTACGGCACCGCGCTGCTTGAACCCAAAATACTGTGCCGGGACCAGCGTTGCCATTTTGACGGCCACTGCTGGGTCTGCGCCCAGCCGGATCGCTTTACGGATGTTGGAATCGATGTGTCCGCTGTCCAGCAGGTCACCGGGGTGCTTATCATCTGTCACCAGCATACAGCGGCTGCAATAGGGCTCCCGGAACAGCGGCATCAGGGCCTCCATATTTTTGGCAGCCGTTCCTTCCCGGACCATGATGTATTGTCCGCGCCGGAGTTTTTCCATGGCTTCCTCGATGTTGGAGCACTCGTGATCGGACTGAACGCCTGCCGCAATATAAGCATTCAGGTCCTTAGCGCTCAAAAGCGGCGCATGGCCATCCACGATCTTTCCCGCTTCGGTGCAGTCGCGGATCTTCTGCAGGATCTTCGGGTCACAGCGCACCGTTCCATAGGCATTCATCAGCTCCGCAAGCCCCAGCACGCGGGGATCGCCGTAGTAAGGCCGCAGCTGTTCTGCGTTCAGCACCGCACCGGATTCATCCAGATCCGTAGCCGGAACACAGGAGGGCAGCATGAAATAAACCGAAAGGGTCAGATTTTTTGTCGTTTCCAGCATAAAATCCAAGCCTTCCAGCCCCGCAACGTTCGAGATCTCGTGTGGGTCTGTGACCACCGCAGTGGTACCGTGGGGCAGCACTGCCTGCTCGAAAGCCGGACCACAGAGCATGGAGCTTTCGATGTGGATATGCCCATCGATCAGGCCCGGGCAGACATATTTGCCGTGCAGATCAACTTCTTTCCGGCCATGATACGTGCCCACGCCCACGATCGAATTTCCGCTGATGGCAATATCAGCGGTGTCGATCTCATCGGTAAACACATTGACAATTCTGGCATTTTTCAAAACCAGATCAGCCAAAGCACCTCCTCTGCCTGCCGAGATCCGGCGTTTCAGTTCATCGGACTGCATAGAAACATCTCCTCTCTCTGAAGTTCGATTTTCTCACCTGTGGATTGGTTCTGCCATTATTCTACCACGCCTTGCCGCTGCGGAAAAGATGTCGGGAAACAAAAATGGCCCCGGAGGGCTTGTTACAGCTCTCCGGGGCCACTTTATGTGCGTTGTGCCTTGGCGCAGACCGTCAGCACTCCACTGCCACCTTGATCACGCCGTCCCGTTTCTTTTCAAACAGCTCGTAGCCCTCTGCGATCCGGCGCAGGGGGTAGGTGTGGGTGATGAGCGGTTCGGTATCGATCTTGCCTTCTGCGATGAGACGCAGCGTTTCTTCACAATCGCAGCCGTCCACGCCGCCGGTCTTGAAGGTAAGGTTTTTGCCGTACATCTCCGGCAGCGGCAGGGTTTGTGCCTTGTCGTACAGCGCCACCACGGTCACGATGGCGTTGGGTCTTGCGCACTCCCACGCCAGCCGGAAGGTGGAGTCTGCCCCTGCCACCTCCAGCACCACATCGGCCCCGCCGTGGTCGCTGTGGGCACGCACAAAGGCGGCGCAGTCCTCCGGCTGCACGGTGAGCACCTGCGGGTAGTGCCGACGGATGAACTGCAGGCGGCTTGCGTCCTTTTCACAAACGATGATGCGCTTGGGGCTGTGCAGCATGACGCACAGCAGCGTGCAGATGCCGGTCGGCCCTGCACCGAAGATCAGCACGGTATCCTCGGGGGTGATTTCCGAGATGCGTGCCGCCCAAAAGCCGGTGGCCAGCACATCGCCCACCAGCAGCGCCTGCCGATCGGTAACGCCGTCCGGGATCTTGTTCAGTCCTTGATCCGCAAAGGGCACCCGGACATATTCGGCCTGCCCGCCGTCGATGCGGCAGCCCAGCGCCCAGCCGCCGTTTTGATCGGTGCAGTTGTTCACAAAGCCTTTTTTGCAGAAAAAGCACTCTCCGCAGAAGGTTTCCACATTCACCGTCACCCGGTCGCCGGGCTTTACGTTGGTCACCGCGCTGCCCACTTCTTCCACGATGCCCACCATCTCGTGCCCTACGGTGATGCCGGGCACCGCCCGGGGCACGCTGCCGTGCTTGATGTGCAGGTCGCTGGAGCAGATGCTGGCAAGGGTCACCTTTACAATGGCATCCCGCTCGTGCTGCAGCACCGGCTTTGGTTTTTCCATCAGTTCAAATTTGCCCTCGGAAACATAGGTATAGGTCAGCATGCTTTTTACCTCCACGCGCTTTGATATTTCCGGACTTGAGTATACCACGCAGCTATGGCAAAGAGCAAGCCGCAAAAGGCCCGCCCTTTGCGGCAGCTCTCCGCCGATCAGATCTTGGGCTGATACTGCATGCTGGACACATTGTAAATGGTAACAAAAGCCTTGGGGTCTTCCCGGTTGATAAAGTTCATCAGCTTCTGATATTCGCTCTTGTCCACGATGGTAATGATCTCGTTGTGTTTTTCCAGATTGTATGCACCGATGGCCTCGTACATGGTCGCACCGCTGTGCAGGTCATGGAGGATGAACTGACGCAGCGCCTCCTCTTTTTCGGTGATGATGCAGACGCGGCGTTTGATGCTGTTATCAAAGATGAAATGGTCCAGCACGATGCCGTTGAAGTAAGTACCGAGGATACTCAGCACCACGGTCTTTTTATCGTAGACCAGGGCCGCGGAAAGCGCCACACACATTCCCGACAGAGACATGGCTTTTCCCAATTCCATGTGCAGGTACTTGTTCATGATCTTTGCCACGATATCCAGCCCGCCGGAGGATGCATTGCGGTTGAACAAAATACTCAGCCCGATGCTGACCACCAGAATATAGCACAGCACGTCCAGCTCCTGACTGCCGGTCATCGAGCCGAACTCCGGGAACAGCTTTTCAAACAGCCCCAGAAACACCGGCAGCAGCACACTGGTGTATACGGTCTTTGCGCCAAATTCTCTGCCGCAGGTAAAGAACCCGATGATGAGAAGCACGACGTTCAGGATCATCGTAATGACCGACAAGGGCAGCGGCACAAAATTGGACAGCACGATGCCAAGGCCGGAAATGCTGCTGACGGATGTATGGCTCGGCACCAGAAAAAAGAAAACGCCCGCCGCAATGATCGCCACCGCCCCGGTCAGGACTGCCGTCTCCCTCAGGACTGCGCCGGTCTTTCCTTTTACATCACTCATCTTTGTCCCCCTAAAATCAAATTTGTTTCACCGATCTCCTCATCTTTGTCGATGCGGACAAGGAGCTTACCGCCAAAGCGTTTGTATTCCATAGTGAAGTACCTCCATAAATTCCGAGTTGCTGTTCTCAGTATACCATGATTTTCCCTTGCGGAAAAGATAGCGAAACAAAAATGCCCCCGGAGGGCTTGTTGCGGCTCTCCGGGGGCATCTTATGTGCGTTGTGCCTTGGCGCACACGGTCGGCATTTACTCGATCTCAATCAGGTTCGGGTTCTCAGGCAAAGCCTTCGTCTGCTGAGGAGCAGGCAGCTCGATGTGCAGGACACCATCCTCGAACTTTGCGTGGATGTCTTCCTTCTTCACATCGCCCACGTAGAAACTGCGCGCGCAGATGCCGGAGAAGGATTCGCGCCGCAGATAGCGGCCCTTCTTATCCTTTTCGTCGTTGCTGTGGCTGCGCACTGCCTGAATGGTCAGGTAGCCGTCGTTCAGATCCATCTGAACGTCTTCCTTCTTGCAGCCCGG
>NZ_JBBMEP010000033.1:0-17137 GCF_040096475.1 Faecalibacterium faecis
AGTTCCTTTTCGGTCTTGGAGAGGGTTTTGTTGGTTTGGGTGAGGTGCTGCTCTTTCTGGTCAATCTGGGCGGTCAGAGTGTCCAGTCGCTCCTGCTCCCGCTGGACTTTGAACTGGGTGACGGTCAGGTGTTCTTCAGTGCTGCCACGCTCACCGCGCTCTATATCGGTGTACCCGGCAGCGCGCATAAAATTGAAGAAGTTGTCCTGCAAGACGCTGTACGACTTCTTCAGGATAGGCTTGCCGTTCTTTTGCAAAACAGGCTTTCCCGATTCGTCCAGCAGAGGTTTGGATGCCCACTTCTTGCTCCGGCTGACCTGCATGACAGTCTCCTTGACGGTGCCGACCAGTGCCTTGTCCTTGCAGCGTTTCGACCACAGGATCTGCTTTTCCACCACAGGTACATAGACCACATGGAGGTGGTAGTGGTAGACCTCCCTGCCTAGTGCTTCGGTCATGGCACGGTTGATCTCATCGGCGTGCATGACTGCCGAGAGGATATACTGTTCACCGCCTACAACCCGAACGGCAGCTTTGTAGGCATCAGCATAGAACTGCTTGGCGAACTCGTAGCCGCCGTGGTTGTCAAAGTATGCCGAGTTGACATCAAAGACAAGTTCGCAGTAGTGGGTGGCATCCGGCTTCAGGCCGCGCGTTGAAATCGTACCAGCGGTTTCCAGTTGGGCGAACAGGTCAGTGTAGCTGGCGGTTGGCTTTTTGAAGTGGACGTTCCATGCAGCGCGCTGGGGGATAATATCGGGGTTCCGATAGCTGTCCTTTTCGCGTTCGTTGTGCTGCTGGGTGTTGCCAACAGCCTTGTCCGAAACGGCAAGGTTTCGGACACTGGTGCGGTCAATGCCATCATTTCTTGCCAAAGGGCATCCCTCCTTTCAAGGTTCATCGAGAGGTGACGGGGAACGAAGATGCACTTCTTCGGAAGTGTAATAACCCACTATAACACTTTCATCCCTATGGGCTGCAAAGTGTAGTGGGCTCTTCGAGGACTCTCCGAGGGGGAACGTCTCCTGCGGGAGAGTTTAATCGAGTTCACGTTTGCGAAGCAATGAAAGCCCCAGTGGGGCTTTTAAGTGACCGAACGGTCTTGCGCTAGCAAGATGGAGGGGCCTCGCCCCGACAAGTTCGCACAATGCGAACTTGATTGCTCCGTACGCATCTGAAAAAATCGCGTACGGACTTCAAATAACCTGTACGAACTTCTTCCGTGAAAAAAATGCACTTTTTACGGACAGGGGTGGACAAGCGGTTCGATGCCTACAAAACCCCGCACCCTGCGCCCACCGGGCAGGGCGGTGTTATGCGTTGCACCAGAGTACCCAGCGTGGGAACTCTGGTGTTTTTTGCTTCCTGCCTGAATATACGGAAAATTTTGCAGGAAAGGCGAAAAAGCGGCAGAACTGCAACGGAAAAAGAAAAATGCCCTCACTGGTTGCAGGACTGCAACAGCAAGGGCGGAGAGGTAACCGTATATTGAACAAAACGGCAGAGCGTATTATAATGAGGAAAAAACTCAAAAAGGAGGGCCGACCACATGGCACGGGAATATCTGCCCGCACCATCCAACATCCGTCTTGCGGACTTGATGAAAGAGCATAACATCAGCCAACCAGAACTCGCCAAGGAGATCGGCTGCTCCAAGAGCACCATCAGCCGTTTTATTAGTGGTGCGAAAGGAACCCTGACCCATGAGCAGGTGCTGAAGATCGCAAGGCTGTTCAACGTATCTACGGATTTCCTGCTGGGAGAAACCAACATCCCCGACCGCAAAAATTACGACATTGCCGAACTGGGCTTGTCCGTAGAAGCTGCAAAGAACCTCTACACAGGGCGTGTCAATACAGAGGTGGTCAATCTGCTGCTGGAAAACGCCCGCTTTGCAGAGCTTACTTACCGCATAGCGCAGTATTTTGATGATACTTTTGCGTCTGGCATCGCGGCACAGAATGCCATGCTCACGACATTGAGCACCTTGCTGCGCACAAAGGTCAAGACCCCGGAAGCAGCCAAAGCCGCAAAGGACATCAGTCTTCGGAGAAAACCGGTGTACCAAGGCGACCTTGATGACATTGAGATGTACTTCATGGCAGCGGTCAAGGCAATCAAAAAGGGCATCGGGAGCCATTACGCCGAACAGGAAGCCATGAGCAAGAAAGTGGCAGAGAAAATGTTCACCGAATTGACCAAAGGGCAGGATGTGCAGCACCCAACGATCACGGCAGAGCAGTTGACGGATGCAATGTTGGACAGCGTTTCGGGCATGGAAGGAGCTACGCCGGAAGCACTGGAACAGCTGCGGAACGGTCTGCTGGGAATCTTGCAGTCTGCTGCAGAGCAGGAAAACGCCCATGAAGCAGACGAATGAACGGCTTTGTGCGCTGGCACAGAAAGGCGATGCAACTGCGCTGGACAGCCTGATCGACAACAACAAGTCCTTTATTGGCAAGGTGGCAAATGACCTTTTCCGCAGCATGAATCTGGCACAGGCTGGCCTGAACCTTGACACGGACGATTTGAAACAAGCGGGCAATCTGGGGTTGTGGAAGGCCGTGCCGAAGTTCGATGCGGCGCGCGGCATGAAGTTCCTGACCTGTGCGGCTCCTGCTATCCGTAACGCCATGATGGATATGGTTCGAGATGCCTTTGCCGCTTTTGAGCAGCGGATGGTGACGGAAGACAAGGACGGCGTCTGCTACCAGCGCGTTTCGCTGGATGAGGTTCTGCCGGGAGAAGAGCAGCTGCGGCGTATCGAAGCCATAGCCGACCCCTACGCCATGCAGCCGCAGAGTATTATGGAAGAGCAAGAATCGCGCCGGGAACTGTACGATGGCCTGAAACGGCTGACCCAACGGGAGCAGACCTATCTGCTGTACCGCTATGGCTTCACCGATGGCGAGGAACATCCGCTGATCGGCACGGCGATATACTTTCACCTGACGAAAGGCCGCGCCAAAAAGACGGAGGAACAGGCCATGGATAACCTGTGGCTGGAACTGCCGTGGTGGTTTATCTGAATGGAAAAATCGTGATTGTGCTACAAGTTTTCTGGAAATTTATGTGCAACCATACGATTTTGAAAAAATTGTGGAGAGATGAAATAAATCAGGCTTGAAGTTCGTTATTTAAGCAGAAAAGTTAATAATTATGGTATGATAAAATGCGATAACAAATAAATCGACAAAAATAGATTGAATAAAGGAGAAGAATGCTATGAAAAAAGTAATTTACCTGTTTGTGCTATGCATGGTTTTGGGGTTAGCTGGATGTGGGCAATCTCAGGAAAATAAAGAACCATCGACTGAAAGCACTTCAGTACAAGTAGAAAACAAAAATGTTAGTGATATAGTATCAAACGAGCATTTAACCAATAATGATACTGCGAATTTTCAAATGCCAGAGGAAGGCTATTATAGTAATGATTTAACATAAATCACAAAGTAATTTTTGACTATCTTTTCAAAAGTTCTTATATGCCGGTATAGCCTATTGTTACAGGCTTTTCCGGCATTTTTTGTTATGGAAGATATTCTCAAATCTTCTTATATCCCCGTATGTTTTGGTGTTCAAAAGTAGTATGTGGAGTAGTAAATTCTCCGTTTACTACTTATGCAATCAGCCGCTTCATTTCTGTTATCGACGTTTCGGAAGTCGTATGCGCGTAATAGTTCAGCGTCATATTGATGTTGGAATGTCCCATGATGTACTGCAATGCCTTTGGGTTCATTCCTGCATTTGCTAACGTGGTGCAGAATGTGTGGCGTAAGGTGTGCGGTGTCATTACCTTTGGCAATGCTACCTTTTGCGTTTTTGTGTATTTCCTTACAAGCCCCCGGAACATACTTTCATAGTTGACTGCCACTTTTGGCAAGCCGTTCCGGTTAAGAAACAGAAACTTTGTGTAGCCCTCTAAAATAACAGGCTGTGCATATTTTCGTTTGTTCAGCACCCGTTGAAATGCTTCCAACACTTTTTCACTCATAGGAATAACCCGATTGCCGCTTTTCGTCTTAGGCGTTTCCACATAGTAACCCACGTCTGCAATCTTCAAAAGTTGGTGGTCTACATTGATAAGCTGTTTGTCTAAGTCAATGTCAGCTTCCGTCAGTCCGCAGAGTTCCGAAATGCGAAGCCCTGTCCCTAACAGTATGATAATCTCGTCGTAGTATTTCTGATAGACTTTATCATGCTGCACAAAGGACAGAAAAGCCGCTTCCTGCGTAGGGGATAGAGGTTCCTTTGGTTCCGTATCATCTTCAAGGACTGTGTTCAACTGGAAGTCAAATGGATTTTTACGAATACAATCGTCCTGTATGGCTGTGTAAAAAGCAGCCTTTAAGGAACGCTTGTGGTTGTTGATAGTCTTGAAGCCGTAACCTTTTTCTTTCATGCGTAATGCCCATTCCTTTGCGTCGGAGAGCTTCACATTTTCAATCCGGCAGGCTCCAAGTTTATCCTCCTGCAAAATCCGCATGAGCTGTTTTCGCCCCTGCTTTGTACCATGCCGCACATTTGCCCGGTGGCGTATCTGCTTTGCGTAGAGTTGGCAGACCGTCATTTTCTTTCCGATATGGTCGATACCGTCGTCAAGGTCTTTTTGGATTTCTTTCTCTTTTTCCCTCAACGCTATATCGTCGCGTTTTCCTGCCGGGGTTTTGTCCGTAGGTACTAACTTCCAAGAATACACAAACTGCGGTTTTCCAAAGGTATCTATATATTTGTAGGCATATCTCCCGTCTTTTCTCTGGCTCTCTCCGGTGCGGAGAATACGATTTTTATTATCCCGTCTTTTTTCCGACATCGTTATGCTCCTTTCCATAATGGAAAGAGCCTTGATATGCTTGACTACATTGTACCACATTCAAGGCTCGATTTCACTATCAGATTGCGTCCACCGTATCAATCATTTTTTCAAACTGCTTACGCTTAATCTGAATACGGTTTCCGTTCATCATTACCCAGTCCGGGACGGGATTTTCTTCTGCCAGTTTCCGCAGCTTGCTTTCTCCGATACGGAAATATTTTGCGGCTTCTTCTATGGTAAGAGTGTACTTTTCCCAAATCGGCACGTCGTTATTGTTCAATTTGTCGTCCCCCTTTCTAAATGGGTCAAAAGTCAATTTGTAACATAGGCTTTAATCGGACGGCTATTAGCGTAACCTCATGGGACTTGCACCCCTCCGGCGGTCTGCCGAAGCCCTACCCATTGCCTGCGACGCTTCTAACGCTCGGACTATGGCTGTAAGGAAGTATCATTATGTATTCTGTGCGTTATCGCCCGCAAGTTGCTACACTTGCTTTGCAGCGGTGGTGTTGTTCGCTCGCTTTTCCCGTAGGAGAAAGGTCATGGCGCACCCGCCGTATGGCTCGGCACAAAAGGAACGTATCCGATTTGCCTTATGCTGCGTCGCCGTTCTATTGCGCCGCTTTCTTTGTCAAGGTTCAAAATGGCTGTGTTGCCGCATTAGCAGCGGAACGGAAAAGGGGGAGTAAAGACGTTCCACCGCCGATTGCGGTTATTTCTCTGTTCTAAAATTGAGGACAGCCATCATCAGTTTGGCTTGCAGCCGTTCCCGAATGTCGTTGTCTATACCAAAATAAACATTTCCACGCTCGTCATATAACTTTCGCATGGATAAACGGGCTATATAACCGCTGAAATGCTGCAAGACCATTTTCATAGCGTCCGGGTCGCCCTTTGTCGCTGCCACAATGACAGGATAAGGAACAAGGGCATTTTCCGGGTAGCCAGGTTGATTACCATTCGTCCCATTCATCAGCATTTTCCTCCAAATATTTTCTTAATTGTTCAAAAGAGCTTGTCCGCCTGTACTGTATTGTGCTTCTCGGTGTATTGAGCAACTCTGCAATTTCTGTATCGCTCATTCCCTCGAAATAATACAGCAATATGGCTTTGCGCTTTTCTTCCGGCAAAGTACGGATTGCTTCAAGAAGCAGCTTCGGCGTGATTTTCTTTCCGGCTTTTTCAAAGACGGTTTCAGCAGTTTCCCGTTTGAAATATTCATCAAAGGTATGTAGCTGTCGCGCTTCATCTAAGGTCATGTCGGAAAAGGTTACTTCCTTTGCCTTATGTGTACGAAGCTCTCTATGAGCGTCGCACGCTTCATTGTGCAATACCGCATTGCAATACTTCTGAAAAGAACATTGCTTATAAAACTCCCTGCTATTAGGTTCCACATTCTCACCTCCTTTCTCGTTGAAAGTTGGTGGTGCTTCCCCCTTTTCGCGGGGTAATACGGAGCTTTGAAAAAATGCCAAATATTTTCGGAAATTTTTTCAAAAATTTTTTTAAGCATACAAAATGCGCCCGTCCGCAAAAAAACGCGGACAGGCGCATAGGAATAATAAAAAGTATTTAGATGATTTAATAGTTCATATCTAAGGGTAGGAATATCCCCGGTGGCGGTCGGGCTTTTTTTGATAAATCAAAGAATGTAAGAATTTGTTGATGTGGTTTATAACTCATGGCGGCTACCTCCTAAAGCCGCCATGTCTACATGGTTAAGGGTCGTCGTACAGACAAAAAGAAACGGCGGCTCTGAAAATCAAAGCCGCCGAAATAGAATAGGCGCGTGAAAATATGGCTGCTCTGCGACGGCTTTTTTTCTTTGCCGTCGTCCGGCAGATGTTGGTTGTATCATTACTTATTTTTGATTGTTTTTTTAGATATTAAAATCAAGACAGAAAACAATCCACAAAAGAACAAACTCATAAGGCTAATAATGATTTCTCCAAAGGTGGCAGAATAATAGCCGGAAATATTGAATGTAGCAGTAATAGGATAGCAAGCCGAAAGAACATCGGATATACTTGTGAATAATCCTGCAAAAGAATAAATTACTGTAAAAATCAAAGCAAGCCAATAGCCTTTCTTTATTCTTGATACAACCGCAATAACAGGTGCAATAGCAAAGAAAATCCCAATGCCGTCAAGTAAATAGATTTTGAAAAAACTTAAAATCATTTTGATAGACAAGCCCCTAAAATGCAAAATAACTTCAACTAAAAATGTAATGCCGAAAAGCAGCAAATAAAAGAGTACGCTAAATGCAAAAGTAATAAGTAATTTTGCAATCGTCATTTTAGCTTCACTTATTGGAATTAAACGTAATGATTTAATAGTATCTTCTTGTTCCTCACGACAAATCATATAGCTCCCCAAAAGTGCAATAACCGCAGGAAGAACAAAAAAAGTTGCTAAAGACTGTGCTGCGTTCATAAACCACCCTGCGTCATCTATATAGCGTTTTTCCCCAAAAGAAAACTGCCCTTGAGTAAAAACAATAATTGCAACCATAATAACTGCGAATATGGCGACCAACACAATTTTTGAACGTCGGAGTTTTTGATGTTCTGCCCAAATCAATTCTTTCATCATTCAATCACTCACTTTCTATGCTTTAAGGAAATGTACGCAAATACGATAGAAACAATAGTCCATATACCGATACAAAAAAGTGCAGCCGGAATATTGACTTCCTGTGCCAAAATAACACCGGGAATATCTCGCATGATAATTGCTGTTGCACTGGATAGAGGGTGTAGGTACATATTAACCATAAGCAAAATAAAGCTAAGAAAGGTGTAAACCAGTGTCACACATACAGGGAGTATATAGTTCTTCCCGGCAGCTGCAACCGCTAAAAGTGGTAATATGGAAAATGCGGTAAGTATGGCGATTTCAATACATTTCTTAAATAGATAACTGATACTATTCCATTCAAAGGTTATATAACCGGGAAGCATACCGAAAAATACAGACGCTATGGCTGTAAGCAACATAAAACAAACGGAATAAGACAGTACAACAATAAATTTGCTAAAAAAATATCCTGTCTTGCTAATCGGTATAATCCACAACTGTTTGAGCATATCGTTTTGATTTTCGTCATACATGAGCATAGTAGAAACCAAACCCAATACAACAGGAAGTATAATCCAAGCTGTATAGCTGAATGTAGTCCACTTATAAAATTGTAATGGTTCAATAACTGTTTTATCAGCACTTCTGAAATAAAAAACTGCAAGAAGTGGCATGAAAAGAGCGGATAACAGCATTAACACAATAAATTTTTTTCGACGCAGTTTAAGAAACTCTGCCTGTATCAGCCTAAGCAATTCCTTCTCCTCCTGTGATTTTTTTGAAATAGTCCTCTAATGTATCATTGCATAGCTGAGAACTGATAACAGCTATATCCTGTACCACAAGAGCTTTATTGACAGCAGCCATATCCAACGAAGTGTCATAAATCCGCAGGGTGTGTTCGTCCTGTACGGAATATTCGGTAACCCCAAACTGCCTTTCCAAAACAAGAGAAGTTTTCGGTATATCAGAAACTTGCAGAAGTATATACTTACTGTTTTTCTTTTGTAGCTCATTCATGCTGTTTTCTTCCAGTAGTACACCATGGTCAATAATGCCGATGTCATCAGCCAGTAGTGCAATTTCGGACAGAATATGACTGGAAATGAGAATTGTTTTTCCGCGCTCGATACTTAAAGTCTTAATAAAGTCCCTTACTTCTGCAATGCCTATCGGGTCAAGACCGTTTGTGGGTTCATCTAAGATTAGCAGTTCAGGGTCATGTAAAATAGCATTTGCTATTCCAAGACGCTGCTTCATTCCAAGAGAATACTTGCTAAACAATTTTTTGTCCCGATAAGGCAGACCGACAATCTCCAAGGCGTTTTTTACTGCATTTGGCGCAGCAGTACCGCGCAGTTTTGCAAATATCTCCAAGTTTTCCGTACCTGTTAAATTCGGATAAAAGCCGGGTGTTTCAATAATAGCACCAATCCGGGGATATACTCTTTTTTCCCTCCCTTTGATATTTTGACCGAATACGTCTACTTCGCCGGAAGTAATATCGGTCAACCCCAAAATCATTTTCATAATTGTGGTTTTACCCGCCCCATTACGCCCCAACAGCCCATATATCTGTCCTTGTTTCACATGAATATTAACAGAATTGACTACCGTTTGCTCTCCATAAGTTTTTGTCAGTTGTTTTGTTTCAATTACATATTTATTCATCATATATCCTCACTTTCAATAGGTCTGTTTCCGCAATGCAAGTACGGAAACAATGGCTGAAATACTTCCAATTACCAAAAGAGAAATTAAACAGATATTCGGAGATATAGTTATTTCTATTCCTCCCGCCCATTTCTTAACCATTTCTGCTGCGTCAGATGAAATATAGGGATAAATTCCCATAACACTCGCCAGTGGGTGCAGTCCCATAATCCCCGACGGAATAAGCACGACAGGCACAAGATAAAGTAATGCAGCCCCAATCGGTAGAACATATCCCTTTGCCAATGTTGCTAAAAAAATAACGGGGAGCATTGCAAGTGGAACTAACACGCCACCGGCTAAAAATAATAATCCCGCCTGTAAAATTGTTTCCGTATTCAAATCTGTAAAGCCGCCTGCAAGAAAGCCGCCAAGAATACAGATTGCAAAAGTAAGCAGACATAGTGCTAATGACATAAAAATTACCACTGCTATCTTTGAAAAATAAAGTTGCGTTTTGGAAATCGGAATAATCAGAAGTCCTTTTAAGGTATCATTTTTCTGTTCATCAAAGAACAATGTGGTTGCAAACATACTCAACACAATAGGCAGAAACAAACTTGTAAGGTTCTTAAATGCCAATGTGTATAAATCACTAAAACTATTCATTAGTGAGCTACTTCTTGATATACTGAAAGCACGTTCAACTGCGAATATTCCTAAAATTGCAGTTAGAATAAAGATACCTAAGACTGTCTTATTGCGTTTCCATTTCAGCATTTCAGTAGAAATGATAGTCATTGTCTTTTCCTCCTTTCTACCTTCCATTATATAGTATCAACCTTGCCATAACCTTGCCGAAACCTTGCTTTTTTCTTGTTTTATAGCAGGAAAGCCCCGCATTATTTACAGGGCTTTGGGAAGCAATATAGTAAATACAGTCCCTTTATCAGAGCTGTTTTCAGCGGTAATGGTTCCTTTGTGAACACTGATAAGCTCTTTAGCAATCGCCAGTCCTAAACCATTTCCCTTTGCAGACCGCGACTGGTCGCACTGGTACATTCTTTCAAAAATATGTGGCAGCTTATCGGGAGCTATTCCTTTTCCATTATCTGAAATTATAATTTTAGCTTGTTGTATATCTTCACAAATATGCAGTGCCATTTTATCTCCCGCACTATGGATAATAATATTTTGAAAAAGATTGTTAAGTACGCGGGTATATGCGTTTACATCTATGTGAATAAAATACTCTGTTTCGGGTATGACAAACTCATATTCAAAATGATTGCTTTCTAAGACGGGAATCCAATCCGCTATAATGTTGCGGGATAACTCGTTAAGGTCAAATTTTTCAAAATGAAAAATCTGCTCTCCGGAATCCAGTTTTACCCATTCAAACAAATTTTCCACAAAGGATTTCATATAGTGGGCTTTTTCATGTGCGACATGGATATATTCGTCCTTTTCCTCTCCAATAACAATTTTGTTTTCAACCGCTTCCAGATAACCTACAAGAGAAGCAAGCGGGGTCTTTACATCATGTGAAAGACTTGTCATCAGCCGTTTATATGCCTGTTCAGATTGTCTTTGCCGTATAAGCTGCGCCTGACTGTTTACTGCTATTTTGTTAATGTCATAGCAAATTGTTTTTGTCATATCGTTTTCGCCTGCTAAAATACGTCGGTTCAAATTCCCGCCCTTTATATCATCTAAGGCGTCTTTTATCAGCGCAAGCTGTGTCCGCACACGCCGTAAGACAAAAAGGAGATACATAATAATAAGCAGCATAAGGGCTATCACTATGAAAAGATAAACATTTATATCCATGTTACGCCTCCTTGTTAAAACGGTAGCCGACACCCCGGACAGTTAAAATGTAAAAGGGGTGGTCGGGGTCTGGCTCAATCTTTTTCCTTAATTTGCTAATAAAAGACATAATATTGCTATCATCAAAAGCGTATTCTTCCTCCCATACCTGTGAATAAATTTGTTTTTTGGTAAATACTCGTCCTTTGTTGGAAGCAAGAAAGAGAAGTAAATCAAATTCTTTTCCTGTAAGCAAAACGGGAATATCTTTGACCGTAACTGTACGATTTAATTTGTCAATTACCATATCTTTCAACGATATGCTGTCTATGTCTGCCGTAAAGGGGTTTAAGGTGGTATATCGCCGGATAAGGGAATTGACACGCGCCAAAAGCTCGTTAATACCAAATGGCTTTGTCAAGTAGTCGTCTGCTCCCAGTCGCAGACCGAAAACCTTATCTTCTTCGCTGCTTTTTGCAGTAAGCATAAGCACCGGGATATTGCTTGTATCTCTAATTTTTTGGAGAATCTGAAACCCGTCTATATCCGGCAGCATTACGTCCAAAATAATAAGGGAATAGCTATCTTTATTTTCATCAATTAGACGAACCCCCTCAATACCGTTATATACAGTTACGGCTGATAATTTTTCCTGCTCTATGCACTTTTTCATAAGAGCGCAAAGCTCTTTATCATCATCTATAATCAAAACTTTATTCATGGTGCAGCTCCTTTCCTCGTTTTGTTCTCCCGTCAATCGGTTTTTCAGCGTCCTTTGGTATCAGCCACATATATCCAAGTTTTGAAACACCCGGTATGCGGTTTTCTCTGCAAAGTACCTGTACCCGCCTTTCAGAAATTCCCCATTTCTTCGCTGCTTCGGGGCAAGACATATATTCCATAACACCCAAGTCCTTTCTACAAATCATATCAGTATAATTATAGTCGGACATACGAATAATAGCAAGTATATAAATATGAATTATTATGGCTAATTAGTGGAACTGTATAGACATATCCAAGAAGAAAGGGGAACAGTAAAATGTAACTGGGTGAATAAATATGGCAAAAAGACCAGTAGAAAAATATGACTTCAAAGCCTTTGGAGAAGCGATAAAAGCTGCGCGGACAGGACGCAAGGAAAGCCGCAAACAGGTAAGTGATGAAATGTATATTTCCCCTCGCTACCTTGCGAATATTGAGAATAAAGGACAGCACCCCAGTCTGCAAATCTTTTTTGAGCTTATGCTCCGTTACAATATATCCGTAGACCAGTTTCTTTTAGATACGCCCGTCGGAAAAGATACAAAGCGGCGGCAGCTCGACGCTCTGCTTGATGATATGAGCGATAACGGCATACGGATTGTAACAGCAACCGCAAAGGAAATTTCAGAAGTCGAAAAAGAGGACAAATAGAAACGTCCGGCAAAATTGAATATGGATTTTCGGAAGCGTTGTAATCTTTTTTGAGATTGCAGCGTTTTTCTTTTGCATAAGTTCGGCAAAATGGTTTTTTCTCCGTAGAGGGAAATAAGGACATAAAAGATAAAAAACTTTCTTAGCAAGCATAGGAAAAGAGTACCCTTTTCCGTATTTTCGCCCTCCCGCCCTGCGGTGCGTCGGTTAAAAATTGCTTGTTGGGAAGTGTCCCAAACCCTCGGAATGGAAAGGAACGATTGCATGAACGGACGCAAAAGAAAAGTACAAATCAAATTCTATGTAACAGAGGAAGAACGGGCATTGATTGAACAGAAAATGAAGCTCGTCCCTACCCAAAATATGGCGGCGTATCTTCGCAAGATTGCCATTGACGGGTATATCATTCAGACAGACCATAGCGACATAAAAGCCATGACAGCAGAGATACAGAAAATCGGGGTCAACGTCAATCAGATTGCAAAGCGTGTCAATGCGACAGGCAGCGTCTACCAAGAGGACATAGAGGAAATAAAGGGGGTGCTTGCGGAGATATGGCGGTTACAAAGATTAAGCCTATTAAAAGCACGTTGAGCAAAGCCCTTGATTATATCCAAAACCCGGATAAGACAGACGGGAAAACGCTTGTGTCCTCCTTTGGGTGCAGCTATGAAACGGCAGATATTGAGTTTGAATATACTTTGTCGCAGGCTCGGCAGAAAGGGAACAACTTAGCCTTTCATCTGATACAATCGTTTGAACCGGGAGAGGTGGACTGTGAGAAAGCCCACACAATCGGAAAACAGCTTGCCGACGCGGTAACAAAGGGACAGCATGAATACGTCTTGACTACCCACATAGACAAAGGGCATATCCATAACCATATCATTTTTTGTGCGGTCAACTTTGTTGACTACCATAAGTACAATTCCAATAAGCGCAGTTACTACGGCATACGGAACATAAGTGATAAGCTGTGCAGGGAAAACGGGCTGTCCGTTGTCATTCCGGGTAAAGGCAGTAAGGGAAAAAGCTATGCAGAATATCAAGCGGAAAAGACGGGAACAAGTTGGAAAGGCAAGCTAAAAATTGCCGTTGATTCAGCCCATGCGATACCTCGCGCCCCCGGTTCTCGGAAGTGTTGAAGCTGTCAATGGTTTCTTTCCCCAAGATTTCCGACATTTCTTTGAGGGTGGTTTTCTCCTTGCCGCCCAAGAAAAGGGTGGTGTCGCAGTTGCCGACTATGGTATCGGCGTTGTCCTTATAGATTGCCTTTAACTGGCTTTGCGACTGTAAGATAATCGACGCGGAGATTTCCCGGCTTCGTATGGTGGCTATGAGCTTTTCAAACTTCGGTATCTGCCCGATATTTGCAAACTCGTCTAACAGACAGCGCACATGGACGGGCAGCCTGCCGCCGTATTCATCATCTGCCTTGTCGCAAAGCAGATTGAAAAGCTGCGTGTAAAGAATACTCACGACAAAGTTAAAAGTATCGTCGGTGTCGCTGATGATAACAAACAGGGCGGTCTTGCGGTCGCCTATGGTGTCAAGCTCCATTTCGTCGGTTTCCATAAGGTCGCGCAGCTCCTTAATGTCAAAAGGGGCAAGCCGCGCACCGCAGGAAATGAGAATAGAGCTTCGTGTCTTTCCCGCAGATAACAGGAATTTCTTGTACTGCCGGACGGCAAAGTGTTCCGGGTCTTTTTCCTCCAACCGTTCAAACATGAGGTCAACGGGGGACTGAAATTCCGGGTCGTCCTCGCGGGCTTCACTGGCATTTATCATTTCAAGCAGCGTCGTGAAGTTCTTTTCTTCCTCCGGGGCTTCGTACCAAATGTAGCCGATAAGGGCGCAGTAAAAGAGCCGTTCCGATTTTACCCAAAAATCCTCCCCGGCTTTTTCCCCGTCCCCTTTGGTGTTGGCAATCAAGGTATTTACCAGTTTCAAAATGTCTTTTTCGCTGCGGATATAGGCAAAGGGATTATAACGCATGGATTTCTTAAAATTTATCGTGTTCAGCACCTTTATCCGATACCCGCCGCGCTGTAAGAGCTTCCCACACTCGACTAAAACCGTACCTTTCGGGTCAGTTACAACGTAGCTTGAGTGCATTTGCATTAAGTTGGGCTTCACAAAAAATCTCGTCTTGCCGCTGCCGCTTCCCCCGATAACAAGGATATTTTTATTCCTTGCATACTTCGGCTGCTTCGGGCGGCTGTTCATGGTAAGCCGTTCCGTCTGTGTCAGAAGCACGTTATTTTGAAATACCGGGTCGGTGTAGGGCTTAATATCTTCGGCAGTTCCCCAACGGGCAGAGCCGTATTCGATACCTTTCCGGTATTTCTTCGCGTTCTTGCCTTTTACATAGACAATCAGCCGGATAAGCACCGCGCCTAAAATTCCTATCAGTAAATCCATAGGGGCAAGGCTCGGAAGCGGGTTTGAAAAAGCCATAGAAAAGCCCTCCCCAAGCGACAGCACCTTGCCGGACAGGTCAGCTCCCGGCGCAAGGCGTACCGCCTGCCCGACTTTATCAAAGAGATACACAAAGAGCAGATAGGGAATGTTGGGAAGCAGCAGCTTTTTCCAGTTGATAGCGTTCATCTTGCAATCCCCCTGTCTTTGTTTTTTACTTTGTCCCGCTGTGCGTTCAAAGCCGCCGCCTTTTCTTTGAGGGAAACAATCAGCTTTCGGATAGAGGGCTTTTGTTCCTGCGTCAGCTTCTTTGCGGAAAACTCCTTGAAAGCTGCGGTCAGTGCGTCCGCGTCCCGTCCCTTGAAGAAAACAAGATAGCGGGGCGGGATTTCGGTGCTGTCTTTCTTTAGGGCAAAGTCAATCCCGTACTTTTTCGCCGTACTCTCAAAGGCTTTGATATTGTCCTTTGTGATTTCAATGTTGGAAACGCCCGCGTTCTGCTTCATAAGCTGCTTTAGGGTCTGTTTGCCATGCGGGATTTTCTGTCTGTCATGCTGCTTTTTCATCTGTGCAAGCAGGGCTTTCATAGCCTTTTGGAGCTGCTGTGCCGTCAGTTTCCCGGTTTTGATGTAAAGGGCTATGGTCTTTTCGTTGGTTTCCTCCTGCAATGGGTGTCCTCCTTTCATGTTCTATGGTGGTATGCCCGCCGCCGGGAAGCGGGGCGGGCATGAAAAAAGAGCGTCCGTTTTCACGCCGCCCTGTTAAATCCGTACCCGCAGCCCGGAAAGGTCTGCCGCCCGAATACCCACAAGATACCAGTTGTCCCCGTACTCCATACGGGTAGGCTTCCATTTGCCCCGCACAAAGACCTCCATGCAGTCGCCGCAATGTAAGCCCCCGTAGTAGTCGTTTACGTCAAAGCGAATGTCGTAGCGGTCAGCGGTTTCATCAAAAATCAAAGCTCCTGTTTTCTGTGTCATAATCAAATCCTCCTTTGGGTTGGTTTACAGGCTTTCGCCCTCGTTGCAGGTGTAATCGGGTATGCCGGATTTTTTCGGTTTCCCATAAAAAGTACCATCTGCCATATCGTGAGATACAAGGGACGTGTAATAGCTGCCAATCGTAGACGGGGCATTGAAAAGGGCAGCTTTCATGTACTGCTTGATGTTGCGGATTTTGGTGGTGTTTTCCTGCATACAGTCAAGTACAAAGCGGATATGTTCGCTGTTCAGTTTCATAAACCTTGCTTTTACAAGCTCTGCCGGGTAGTCGTCCCCGGCGATACGGATTGTTTTTCGTTTGGTGCAGACGGTTTCAAGAATAAGGGCAAGGATTTCCTCTATCCTGTCCCGGTCAAGGTATCTGTCCTGTATCAGATAGTCGTACTCAATATTGTCCTTGATGATTTCCTCATACACGCTGTATGCGTCTGTCGCTTCCTTTCGCTTCCGTTCCGGCGGCTGTGCCGCGTCCTCTAAGGGAGAGGGATTTAGGGAATGGAAAGGAATGGAATGGGTACTTGATACATCTGTATTTAATTTTTCTTTTTTGGGTAAGTTAGTTTTTAATAGTTCTTTATTTAATTGCGTTGGATTTTCCGACGTCGGGTTATCCGGTGTCGGATTTTCCAATATCGGCTTATCCGCTGTTGGATTTTCCAATACCGGACAATCCAATGCTAGGGGCTGTGGCTGTTCGTAAATGGTGTACTCGATAGCGGTCATTTTGCCTTTCTCGTCGCGTCCCTGCCGCCTTGTGATATATCCGGCTTTTTCAAGCTCCCATACAGCGGTGCGGATAGCGTCGATACTTTCCCGGTTGATAAGGGACAGCCCTGCAAGGGTGTAGTCCCAATCTTCGGGAAGTGAGAGCATTTGCGACAACAAGCCCTTTGCCTTTAGGGAAAGTTCCTTGTTGCGTAAATGGTGGTTGCTCATAACCGTATAACCTTTGTTCTTTTCCACGCGGAAAACTGCCATAGCTTCATCACTCCTTTGGTTGGATTTGTTACGCAGTAGAAACGCGGTTTTGAGGGAAAAGGTATCAACCCTTGCATTTCTCATTTCCGCGCTCTAAGAGCCGCATAAATCAAGGCTTCATTTGCCCTTACTGCGTAACATGAGGGCATAAAAAAGCAGCGTTCCTGTTCTCCAGTGTAGGAGTGAGAAACGCCGCCTTATAGGTGGTGTTATTTTATTTTTTCTTTTCGACGTGCCGCGTAAGGTGGTGTAGCGGTCTATCCGGCAGCCCGCAGGTGCTTTTTGCATATCAAGGCTCAATCCGTTAAAAGTAGTAAATGAGTAGTAAAATCAATTTGCAAACCTGCGAATATGCCCGTAAATCAAGCATTTTTCAAGACAATCAACTAATTTTGATGAAATTCTGAATATCACTAAAGAAGATGATGGCACATATAGGATCGAGTATAGCGTTACCCATTTGCTT
>NZ_JBBMEP010000034.1:0-16739 GCF_040096475.1 Faecalibacterium faecis
GGCTTCCAGAAGGTTTGCCAGCCGCTTCTCCGTGTCCCTGAGCTGGTCTTTCAGGACAGGCAGCCGGGTGTTCTCCTGCTGCTGGGCATCCATGACCAAATCTATCAGCCGTTCGATGATTTCATCGCTAAAAATCACCTTAATGGCGGTGTCCACCACGAACCGCTCCAGCGGCTCCTTGCGAATGGCTTTCAGGTCACAGTGCGCCTTGCCATGGCGTTTGGCGTTGCCGCACTTGTAGTAATAGTAGGTGTTTCCCATGTGGCTGGTGCCGCTTTCGCCACCCATCAGGGTGCCGCACTTGCCACAGAACAGCTTGGTGGTCAGCAGATAGCTCACATCCTCTTTTGCAGGCCGACCATGGGCGATCTTGTTTTGCTCGAAACGCTGCTGCACCCGGTCGAACAAGTCCTTGTCAACAATGGCCGGAATGCCGCCCGGCGTCACAATGTCCTTGTAGCGGTATTCGCCGATGTAGCGGCGGTTGCGGAAGATCTGGAAGAAGCTGTTCTTCACGAACGGCTTCCCGGTGCGGGTACGCAGGCCGCGCTCGTTCAGGGAGGCGGCAATCTTCTCGGCCGGTTCGCCGTCGGCATACCGACTGAAGATCTCCTGCACGATGGGAGCCGTCTCCGGGTCGATATGGTACAGCCTGTCCTCCTTGCCAATGGTGAAGCCCAGCGGCACCACACCGCCGTTGTACTTGCACTGGAGGGCATTTTCGCGCTCACCGCGCGCCACTTTCAGGGCAAGTTCGGCGGAATAGTATTCCGCCATGCCAATCAGCATACTCTCCACCATAATGCCTTCAGGCCCCTGCGAGATGGGTTCCATGGCAGACACCAGATGGACACCGTTCTTTTCCAGCTGGTACTTGTAGTTCACGGCATCGAATCGGTTCCGGGCAAAGCGGTCCAGCTTCCAGACCAGAACCACATCGAAGATTTTCTTCGCGCTGTCCTTAATCATCCGCTGAAAGTCCGGGCGGTCATCCGTTTTGGCAGAGTAGGCACGGTCAATGTAGGTGCCGACCACGGTGATGCCGTTCTTCTCGGCGTAGTCCTTGCAGTCGCGCAGTTGTCCTTCAATGGACGCTTCTCGCTGGCTGTCAGATGAATAGCGGGCGTAGATCACGGCGATCATGGTTGCACCTCCTTGGCGTGTATTCGACTTGCCTTTATAGTATCGGGTCAAGCGCAGCTTGTCAACAATCTGCGAGCAGATTGAAATGTGAAAATTGCGAAACGCAGCGAAAAAGGTGAGAGCAAGAATCGTCCCGTGGCCACAAATTTTCAATTCTTGAAAATTCTTGCCCCTTTGGGACAGCTTCTTGTTGGGGCGTGCCTGCCCCAAACCCTGCTGGGAACGAGTACGGCAAACTGGAATTGTTTACTTCTTCATCTTAGGCGCAATAAGCAGCACGACTGTCACAAGAACATACAAACCATACAGTAACCAAGTAATGGTATTGTTCCAAGGAAAACTCATTTCTGGATGGTTCACCGCAAACATTATAAATGCAACAGCTATAATCAGCATTACCAAACCGACGATTCTTGATGCGCTCTTTTTCATGTAAATCACCTCGCCAAATTTTGATTTGTTGAACTAAGCCGAGTATACCATACTCTCCAATGAAAGAACACCCCGATATAGTGAAATTTTGCCGTTTTCCTGCGTACGTGCGTACACACTCCACAGGAATTCTAAGGAGCCTGCCCCCTTAGCACACGGACTTTGGAACAAAGTCTAGTGTGTTACACCTTGCCAGAGGTGTACAGGCTCCCGGTACGCACGTACGCAGCAATTGCCCTCAATGCGCCATATAGGTGGCGATCAAGTTCGCACAAAGCGAACTTGATTCCTCAAAGCAAAAGGCAGGATACCACCGTCATAGTGATACCCTGCCTTTGCTCGTTTAACGCTCTGTGGAGTCCTTCCGCAGAACTTCCGATAAACAAAAAACGTACCCGAACCCTTTTTCGTAAAGAATCGGGTTCGAGTACGAACTGTATGGTGGGCCAGCCAGGACTTGAACCCGGGACCAAGCGGTTATGAGCCGCCAGCTCTGACCAACTGAGCTACTAGCCCGCATATTCTGCGCTGCGGCACTTACAAGTATACCAAAAACAGCGCAAAATGAAAAGCATTTACACAAAACTTTATTTGGTGCGATGGGCATCCAGCTTCTGCTGCATAAAACGATCAAGCATTTCCTGCGGGAACAGTGGCTCCTTGTAGCCAAAGGCTTCGCGGATGAAGATCAGGGTCACTACGGTCTGACGACCGGGGTCCAGCCGAAGGGTATACAGGGTGTCCAGCGGCTGCTGGGTGGGCTGGTGCAGGGTGAGATGCAGCAGAAAGCCGCCGTCCTTTTCCCGGCGGCACTCGTACACGAACTCGTCGGCGTCCCTGTGCTCGTCCAGCCGGTCGAAGCACTCGTCCAGCGGCAGGTCGGTGCGGAACTCCGAAAGGCCGGCGGGGCCGTACTGGCTGCGGCGGGTATTCTCGCGCCGGGACAAAAGAAAAACGATCACGCCAAGTACGGCGGCAAGCAGGACAATGGAAACTGCGGCGTTCATGAAGATCCTCCTGAAGAGTTTTTCTTATTGTAACACAACCCGCATACTTTTGTGCTATAATATTTTTAATTCTTTGAAAATTTTGTCAGGAGCCTGCGCACTGCTGCAGGCGGGAGGAACACAATGAAGCTCAAATTTACACGCAAGACCTGGTACTTTTTCCTGCTGGCGGCAGCGGCAATGTCCATGCTGGGCGGCTTTGCCGTGCTGGGCGGCATGGATTTTTCGGGGCTGGAACTGATCGTGTTCTGCATCACCGGCATTGCAGTGCTGTTTTTGGCCGCACAGAAGGGTGCGCCCGCCAAGGATAAGCGCAGCTACACGCTGGTGTTCGTGCTGCTGATGCTCAGCAAGCTGGCTGCAGGCGGCTGGGCGGGCGACCTGTGCTCGGCACTGGTGTGGCCGGGCCTGCTTGCCATCGAGTACGGCCACGGCAGGCCCATCCAGCGCCCGCTGCAGCTGGTGTGCATCTCGGAAGCGCTGCGGCTTTTATTCTGGCTGCTGACGAAGTATGCGGGCATGAGCGCCCTTGCCTTCTGGACGAACATCATGTTCGTGCTGCTGGCCTGCGCCCGGGGCTGGGCAGCGCTTGTGCTGTATAAGACCCAGGAGGAAACGCTGTGACTCAGCGGCGCAAGTCCAAAAAAACGGAAGCGGAACCGCGCCGTGTGAACCGGCGCACCTTTCTGGCGGGGGCCGGTGCTGCTGTCTGTGTGGGTGCGGGGCTGTGGCTGCGCAGAAAAAAGTTTTCCAAACGGGACAAAACGAAAGCAGAAAAACAGCCTGTTGAGAACCCTGCCCTGCCTGCAGGCGAGTGGCGGGCCGTATGGGTGAGCTATCTGGAATGGGCAGCAATGGATTTTTCCTCGGCGGATGCCTTCCGCGCCGGGTGCGTGCAAATGCTGGAAAACTGCGCGGGCCTTGGGCTGAACACAGTGCTTGCGCAGGTGCGGCCCTTCGGGGATGCACTTTACAAAAGCCAGCTGTTCCCGTGGAGCCACCTGTGCACCGGCGTGCAGGGGCAGGACCCCGGTTTTGACCCGCTGGACATCCTTTTGCAGGAGGCCCACGGGCGCGGCCTTTCGGTGGAAGCGTGGCTGAATCCCTACCGGCTGCGGTCCTCTGCAGCCATGCCGCCGAATCTGGCAGAGAACAACCTTGCCAACACCCACCCGGAATGGGTGTGTGCAGTGGGCGACGGGCTGTATCTGAACCCGGCCGAGCCTGCAGCGGCGGACTATGTGGTGCAGGGCGTGGCCGAGCTTTTGCAGAACTACGCGGTGGACGGCATCCACTTTGACGATTATTTTTACCCTACGACCGAAGAAAGCATCGATGCGGCGCAGTTTGCGGCCAGCGGTGCGGCAGACCTTGCAGCATGGCGGCGGCAGAACGTGACCGCTCTGGTCAAGAAGGTGCACGACACGGTGAAGACTGCAGACCCGACGCTGCGCTTTGGCATCAGTCCGCAGGGGAATCCCGACAACGACCTCAACAGCCAGTACAGCGATGTGACGGCGTGGCTGGCCGCAGGCGGGGAAGAACAGGTGGTGGATTATCTCTGCCCGCAGATCTACTGGGGCTATGGCTACACGCTGCAGAGCGGCAGCACCCGCTTTGCCTTTGAGAACATCGTGCCCGCGTGGCTGGCGTACCCGCGCGCAGAGGGCATGGCCCTGTACTTCGGGCTGGGCGCGTACCGCGTGGGCACCGGTGACGGCGGCGCGAACCCGGATAGCGTGAGCGGCTGGAGCACCGGCGATGTGCTGGCCCGGCAGGTGCAGGACCTGCGCAGCCAGAACGCGGGCGGCTGGGCGCTGTACCGGTACGGCAGTCTGTTTGGTGCAGGTGCACCGGAGCAGGCCGCTGCCGAGTGTGCTGCCCTGCGGGCGGTCACTGGCAAAGAAACGTAAAATCAGGCGGCAAACCGCACAAAAAGAAAAGCCCCGGCGGGGCTTTTCTTGCAGTACGGCACAGGACAAATGTCTTGTACAGCGCCGGAAAATGCGGTATACTATATCTGTATCTGCTCTGTACAAGAACAGGGCGGAGGGATGAAAAACAAAGAGAAGCGCATTGCTTCGTGAGGAAACGTATGAAGATGAAAAAAAGGATCGTTGTGCTGCTGATGGCGCTGGTGCTTGCAGTGGGCCTGATCGGCTGCAAGGACACCCTGCAGAGCATCGTGCACAAGGCATCGGGCACTTCAGACGAAGTGCAGGAAGAGGACACTACCCGCTGGGCCGACCAGACCAGTGATCCGCTGATCATTCAGGGCATTGCAGACTCCTCGGCCAAGTTTGCCACGGCCACGGCGGATGGCTGCCTGTATGCAGTGTTCAACGGCATCTGGAGCCGCCAGACCAGCTACTTTACCGTGCCCTCCGGCACGCTGAGCATTATGGGCTGCGGCACGGCTGAGGGCACCCAGCGGTTCAAGGTGGCCGTGTGGAAAAAGGTGGACGGCGGCGCAGAGTATGTAGCCGACAGCACCTATTATATCCATACCGACGGCACCGACTACCGCTGCACCATCTCCGGGCTGGACCCGGCGGCGCAGTACCGTGTGACCATCTCCTATGACTCCAGCAAGTACTACCTGTACGGCCTGCTGAAGGTGGAGGGCATTGGCTGATGAACACACAAACCAAGAACTCTCTGCTTTTGCTGCTGTGCTCCCTTATTTGGGGCACAGCCTTTGTGGCCCAGAGCGCCGGTTCCGGCATGGGAGCCTACAGCTTTCTGGCCGGGCGCAGCTGGCTGGCTGTACTGGTGCTGATCCCCACGGTGATGGTGTTTGATGCCATCCGCCGCAAAAGCGGCACCGATGCAAAGCCCAAAACTGCTGCCGAGAAGAAAAAGCTGCTGGCGGCAGGCTTTGTGTGCGGCACCCTTCTGTTTGCTGCATCCGCTGCACAGCAGATCGGCATTACCATCAATCCGTCCACGGCAAAGGCCGGCTTCCTGACCGCCATGTATGTGGTGCTGGTGCCGGTGTTCGGCCTGTTTCTGGGCCGTAAGGGCAGTGCGCAGCTGTGGGTGAGCATGGTGGTGGCCGTGCTGGGCCTGTACCTGCTGTGCATGAAAAACGGCTTTGGCAGCATCGAGTCCAGCGACTGGCTCCTGCTGAGCTGTGCTGTGCTGTTCAGCTTCCAGATCATTGCGGTGGACCACTTTTCCCCGCAGGTGGACGGCGTGCGGCTGAGCCTTGCCGAATTTCTGGTGGTGTCGGTGGAAAGCACCGCTGCGGCCCTGCTGTTCGAGACACCTTCCGCAGCGCAGTTCGCGGAGAATGCGCTGCCGATCCTCTACTGCGGCATCATGTCCAGCGGCGTGGCCTACACCCTGCAAATTTTGGGCCAGCGGGACCTGAACCCCGCCATTGCCAGCCTGATCATGTGTCTGGAAAGCGTGTTCAGTGCGCTGGGCGGCTGGCTGCTGCTGCACCAGAACCTTTCTGCCCGGGAAGTCTTTGGCTGCGTGCTGATCTTTGCTGCCGTGGTGCTGGCCCAGCTGCCGCTGGAAATGCTGCACCGGGCAAAAAAGACTACCTGACCTCATGGCGGGCAGAAAGCAGGAGACACAGCTGCGCACGGCAGGCGGCATCCAATACGAGCTGACCCGCAAACGGGTCAAGAACCTGAACATCCGTGTGCGGGAGGATGGCACCGTGGCGGTGAGCATCCCCCTGCGGACAAGTGCAGATGCGGCAGACCGCTTTGTGGCCGCACGCGCCGACTGGGTGCAGCAGGCCCGGGAACGTGCCATGCGGCGCGCAGCGCAGGAAGCGCGGCCTCTGCCGGATAAGGAAACAGCGCTGGCCTATTTTACGGCCATGAGCGATAAGGTCTACCCGGCCTTTGCCGGAGTGCTGGGCGGGCACAAGCCTGTTATCAAAGTGCGCAGCATGACCAGCCGGTGGGGCGTGTGCTTTATGGCAAAACGGCAGATCACCTTTGCTTTGCAGCTGTATCATATGCCCCCGGCGGCGCAGATCTATGTGGTAGTGCATGAGTACTGCCACTTTTTGCAGCCCAACCACAGCCCGGCGTTCTGGGCCGAGGTGGCAAAGCTGCTGCCGGACTGGAAAGCCCGGCGGGCGCTTTTAAAGTGATTAAATAGTGGGAAAGCGGATGCGGGCGGTCACAGACCGGCCCGCATCCGAATTGTAAAACAGGAGGGAAGTTCCCTTGGAAAACGAAAAAAAGTCCGGCGATAAATATTCAAAGCTTGCCGGCAACACATTGATCTTTGCAATTTCCAGCTTTTCGTCAAAGCTGCTCACCCTGATCGTCCAGCCGTTCCTGACCTATGCAATGGCGGAGATCTCCGATCTGGGCCTTTCCAAGATCCTGAGCCAGTACGCGAACCTGCTCATCCCGTTCGTGTCCATGGGCATGTCCAACGCCATCATCCGCTTTGGTCTGGACAAGGGCAACAGCGAAAAACAGGTGTTCACCAACGGCCTGCTGACCATTCTGGGCGGCTTTGGCATTCTGGTGCTGTGCTGGCCCATTGCGCAGTTCCTGCCCGATATGGCACAGTACGGCCTTCTCATTTACATCTATGTGCTCATGAGCTGCCTGCGCACCCTGTGCACCCAGTTCGTGCGCAGTCGCCAGTGGAACAAGCTGGTGGCCGTGGACGGCGTGCTGTGCACCGTGGCCACCATGGCTTTCTACGTGCTGTATCTGGTGGGCTTCAAGTGGGGTGCCAACGGCTACCTGCTGGCCATCATCAGCGGCGACCTTTCCAGTGTGCTGTTCCTGATGTTCACCGGCAAGCTGTGGAACTATGTGGAGCTGAAGGGCATCAACAAGGATCTGTGGAAGCAGATGCTGCGCTTCTCGCTGCCCATGATCCCGGCACAGATCAGCTTCTGGATCATCAACGCATCCGACCTGTTCTTTGTGCGTGAGATGTGCAACGGTCTGGACGGCCGCGACGGCAATGCATGGAGCGGCCTGCTTTCCACCGGCTATTTCCTGCCCACCATCCTTACTACGCTGGGCCTGATCTTCTACGATGCATGGCAGCTCTCCGCTGTGACCGAGGAAGAGGGCCGCGCAAAGTTCTTTACCAAAATTTTCCGCACCTATTCCAGTGTGCTGTTCTGCTGCGCAGCCGGTATCATCTGGCTGTGCCGCCCGGTGATGCACATTATGAAGTCCAACTACTACTACGCATGGCACTTTGTGCCCTTCCTTGTGCTGGCTTCCACCTGCAGCTG
Organism: Faecalibacterium faecis; assembly: GCF_040096475.1. Lineage (NCBI taxonomy): Bacteria > Bacillati > Bacillota > Clostridia > Eubacteriales > Oscillospiraceae > Faecalibacterium > Faecalibacterium faecis. Next base: position 7,813 of record NZ_JBBMEP010000034.1, read on the forward strand.
CTTCAACCAGTTCATGAACAGCGTGTATGTGGTGAATAAAAAGTCCACCCGCAGCATGATCACCATGATGGCGGGTGCTGTGAGCAACTGCATCATGAACTACTTCTTCATCAAGTGGTGGGGGCCTGTGGGCGCTACCTATGCGTCCTTCCTTGGCCTTGCGCTGGTGTTCACCCTGCGCGCCATCGATGCCCACCGTATGATCGGGATGCAGGTACATCCGGGCCGCGTGCTGGTGAACGCCGCCGCGCTGGTGATCGAAGCCTTTGTGCTGCTGGCCGAAACGCCGCTCTATGGCCTGTGGACCGGAATCATCACGGCGCTGATCATCCTGTACAACTTTGCCGGTGTGTGGGCCATGGCCCGTGTCCTGCTGCCCAAGCTTCTGGGCCGCCGCGGCAAGGCACTGGTAAATGTGATCGACGGCTGGATCGCACCCAAGAAAGCATAACAGCATAACTGAAAATAAACGCAGAAAGTCCCCGGAACGCTGGTTCCGGGGACTTTTTCAGCAATCGGGAAAACTTTCAGTGCCGGGCATTTTTGCCGGTCAGGCTGGCAAAAGTGCCGCCAGCCATTAGGGCAAAAAGTACCGCCATTCCTCAGAATGACGGTAAAACGGATGCGGCAGATCAGGCAAGATGCTTTTCCAGCCAGCTGCCGATATCTTCAAACACTTCCTGATGGTTCGTTTCCACCAGCAGTTCATGCCGGGCACCGGGGTACAGCTTGCACTCAATGTTCTGCACACCGGCATCTTTCAGGCTCTGGATGGCACGCTGCACGCCCTTGCCCTGTTCGCCCACCGGGTCGGCATCACCAGCCAAGAACAGCAGCGGCAGGCCTTTGGGCATCTTTGCAAGGAAGGCCGGGTCGTGCAGGCGCAGGATACCGCTGAACATGCTGTAGTAGGCGTTCAGCGTAAAGGTAAAGGTGCAGCGTTCGTCGGCCAGATATTTGTCCACCTCGGCCTGATCGCGGTTGAGCCAGTCGTGGGTGGTGCGGCCCTCCAGCCCTTTGTTGTAGCCCATAAAGGACATGTTGGCCACGAACTTGCTGCGGTACTGCCAGCCGTGGAAAGCGGCCAGCACCCGGCAGAGGGTTTTGGCAAACTGCACCAGTGCCTTGGGCTGGAAGCCGGTGCCCATGATGATGGCTCCGTCCAGCTCATGGCCGTATTCGCATAAATACTGCCGGGCATAGAACGAACCCATGCTGTGCCCCAGCAGAAAATAAGGCACGCCCGGGTACAGCTCTTTGGTGCGCACGGTCATGGCGTGCAGGTCGGCCAGAACGGCGCGGTTGCCGTCCGGCTCGGCAAAGTAGCCGTAGTCCGCTTTGGTGCGGATGGAGCCGCCGTGGCCCAAATGGTCGTGGCCGGTAACAAGGATGCCCCGCCCGGCCAGATATTCCGCCAGCGGCTTGTAGCGGTCAATAAATTCCACCATGCCGTGGGACAACTGCAGAACCGCCTTTACTTCACCCTCCGGCACACAGCGGAAGGCATGCAAAGTCCGCCCCGGCACAGTGGACGGGACGGTGAAATCGATCATCTGGCTCATAGCAGAGCCTCCTTTTTGTGTGTTTTACAGTGCACCGATCTTGCGGCGGCAGGCCGGGCAGATGCAGTAGCCCGCAAACTGCACCGAAGACTCATCCACCTCGCCGCAGAAATCGCAGCTGCCGGCGGGCCGATGCTTTTTGAGCACGATGGAGTCGCCATCCACAAAGATCTCCAGCTTGGTGTCAGTGTCCAGATGCATACTGGTGCGCAGCTCCTTGGGCAGAACGATGCGGCCCAGCGCATCGATGCCGCGGACGATACCGGTACTTTTCATAGTATTCCATTCTCCTTTATCCTTTTCCTGTGATAGCCAGTCTGTGACACAATAGGAAAATTGTTCCAGTGGCGCTATGCTCAGTATACAAAAAATAACAGGGTTCGTCAATGATTGCGTGACATTTCGACAAAAAACAACCTTTTATACAACTTCTTCCGTCTTGTTCTCCACACGGGCGCTGGTGCGTCCCTCGGGACGGATCTCTCCAGCGGCAGTCAGTGCGATCTTGGTTAGCGTGGGGCCTGCCAGCTCATACACCAGCACCGAGAACAGCACCACGTTGCGCACCATGTGGCCGTCCGAGAGCTGGGCGGCTGTGGCAGCCATGCCAAGTGCCACACCGGCCTGCGGCAGCAGGGTGATGCCGAGGTACTTCTGGATATCATCACTGCAGCGGGCCCGCGATCAGCGAAAGGGAAGAACGAAAAGGAAAAACGCAGCGCAGCCAGAAAAAACGCATATACGTCCAATATACTATCCGCCCAGACAAAAAGCAACCGGAATACGGCATTTTTGCAAAGATTTTTTGCCGTGTGACAAAAAGAAACTCCTTCCGTCATCGCTGCGCGATGCCACCCATTCCCCTTCTGGCACTTTCGTGCCACCTCCCCCGGCCGGGGGAGTCTTTCTCACGGAGGGAGGCTCTGGCGAGAAGGAGAGGTGTTCCATTCTGCCAAATGCTCCCTCTTTGAGGGAGCTGGCACGGCGTAAGACGTGACGGAAGGAGTAAATTCCAAAGAATCAGTTGAACTTGAAAATCTTGCGCAGCTGGCGGTACACGCCCAGAGTGAGCTTGTCGCTGCCGGGGAACTTCAGGTCGGTCAGACCGCCCAGATTGTAGCGCACGGCGCGGTAAACGCCGGTGCTTACGTGATCCTTGAGGTACTGCCACAGCCCGGTGCGCTTGGCCTTTGCCTCGTCGCTGCCGTCCAGCAGCAGGAAGATGTCGCTCACGGCCATCATCACGGACAGATAGTGCACCATGTAAGCGTGCAGACGTTTCTGATCCTTCAGCTCATCCAGATCCTGACAGTCGATCATGTGCCGGGTGACCCGCAGCTGCTGATCCACCCGCTTTACCATGATGCTCTCGTTCACGCTCTGATCGGCACGGCCAATGAAGTAGCGGTACAGATCCAGATCCATGTAGTACATGCTCTTGACATAGGGCAGGGGCTGGTAGACAAAAATGTTGTCCACATAGAAGGTGTGCTTGGGCAGCACCATGCCGCACTTGCGCAGCACCTCGGTGCGGTACATCACCGAGTGCATCAGGATGTTCTGGTCCGGGCGGAAGTGGCCCACATGGGTCCAGTTGAACAGGCGGTTCTGCGGGAACACGTTGGTGTAGCGCACGGTCAGGGTGGTGTTGTCCTCCACATGCTCGTACACATAGTTGCAGATCATCATGTCCGGCGCGGTGCCGCGGGCCACCAGAGTGGTCAGGCGGGCCAGAACCTTTTTCAGGGCGTCGGTGTCCAGCCAGTCGTCGCTGTCCACTACCTTATAGTACAGGCCGGTGGCGTTGCGGATGCCCTGATTGACGCCCTCACCGTGGCCGCCATTTTCCTGATGGATGGTCTTGACGATGGTGGGATATTTGGCGGCGTACTCGTCGCAGATGGCGGGGGTATCGTCCTTCACGGAACCGTCGTCCACAAGGATGATCTCGGCCTGCTCTCCGGCAGAAAGCAGGGTCTCGATGCAATGGCGCATATATGCCGCCGAGTTGTAGCACGGAACGGCGAAGGTGATGAGTTTCTGCTGCATAAGATGATTGCTCCTTTTTCTATCAACAGTCGGCGCACAAAAAACGCCGGACATGGAGTTATGTGCTCCTATTATATCATTTTCGCGCCTGAAAAGCTATCATTTGCAAAAAAATTACCTTTGACATTTCGTGCTTTTTGCCAAAAAAACGGCTCTGCACCTGCGCAAAAGCCCGGCTTTTGTGGTATACTGATATGGTTTTGAAGACATTGCGCAGAAAAAAACCTATTCTATGATACGGAGGAACCCATGGAAAACCCGCACTCGATCTTAAAAAAGGTATTTGGCTACGACAGCTTCCGCCCCGGGCAGGAGGAGATCGTCAGCCGCCTGCTTGCCGGGCAGGATGTACTGGCGGTGATGCCCACCGGTGCGGGTAAATCCATCTGCTATCAGGTGCCGGCGCTGCTTTTGCCGGGCATCACCATCGTGGTGTCGCCGCTGGTCAGCCTGATGAAGGATCAGGTGGGGGCACTGGTGCAGGCGGGCGTGGCGGCGGCGTTTCTGAACAACAGCCTGAACGATAACCAGAAGGCCCTGATGCTGCGCCGCGCCCGGGAAGGCTGGTACAAGATCATCTATGTGGCACCGGAGCGGCTGGAAATGCCCGGCTTCCAGCGGTTTGCACAGGAGCGGGAGATCAGCATGGTGACGGTGGACGAGGCCCACTGCATCAGCCAGTGGGGACAGGACTTCCGGCCCAGCTACCTGCGCATCAAAGCCTTTGTGGACAGCCTGCCCAGCCGTCCGGTGGTGGGCGCATTCACGGCCACGGCCACCGCCCATGTGCGGGACGACATCCGGGAACAGCTGGCCTTGCAGAAGCCCTACGAGGTGACCACCAGCTTTGACCGGCCCAACCTCTATTTTGAGACCCGGCGCGCCCTGCCCAGCCAGAAGCCGAAGGAGCTGCTGGATCTTGTGCTGAAAGAGGGTGACAACGCGGGCATCGTCTACTGCAGCACCACAAAGCAGGTGGATGAGACTGCCCGCCTGCTGCAGAGCCGCGGTATCCGGGCTGCGGCCTACCATGCCAAGCTGGACGCGGATACCCGGCGGAAGAATCAGGACGATTTCCTCTACGACCGGGTGCAGATCATGGTAGCCACCAATGCCTTCGGCATGGGCATCGACAAGCCCAACGTGCGGTTCGTAATCCACTACAATATGCCCAAGGATGTGGAAAGTTATTATCAGGAAGCAGGCCGTGCAGGCCGCGATGGACAGCCCGCCCGGTGCACGCTGCTCTATTCCGGCACCGATGTGCGCACCATCCGCTTCTTTATTGAAAAGGAGATGGAGGCAGACAACGGCCTGCCCGCCGATGTGAAAGCCGAAGCTGCCCGCAAGGCCGAGGAGCGGCTCAAGTACATGACATTTTATTCCACCACGCAGGACTGTCTGCGGGGATTTCTGCTGCATTACTTCGGCGAAGCTGCACCAAAGAAATGCGGCAACTGCTCCTGCTGTCTGGCCGCAGAGCAGGAAGCGCAGCTGCAGGTGGAGTATTCCCGGCGGCGCGCGGCGGATAATGCCCGCCGCCTGGCCGAGAAGCCGCGCCGCACAAAGGCGGTGGCAGGCGAGCTGAGCGAGTTTGACGAAAAGCTGCTGAATGCCCTCTATGCTCAGCGCAAGCGGCTGGCCGGAAAGCAGAATATCCCGGCCTTTATGGTGTTCAGCGATGCCACCCTGCGGGAAATGGTGGAGAAGAAGCCACTGAGCACCGATGAACTGCTGAATATCAGCGGTGTGGGCGAGAAGAAAGCCGCCCGCTACGGCAATGCCTTCCTGCGCATCATCGAGGATGCCGTGGGCAGCAGAGAGTAAAACAAAAAAGAAAGCGTCCGGTTTTCCACACGTTCCGTTCAGGAAGTGGAAAACCGGACGCTCTTTTCTGTTTATTTTTCCATGGTATGGGTGGCGAATACCTTTTCGTCCTCCCACCACACGGGCTGACCGGCGGCAAGGGTCTTTTTCACATCCAGAAGACGCTGGTTGCTGCTGCCGCGGAACCGCAGGGAGATATCGTGCTTTGCCTGCACGAACTCGCCGTCCACCAGCACATCCAGCAGGCTCAGCAGCTCGTCGGTGGCTTCACACCGGGCAAGACTTGGCTCTTTGCCGGTCAGCTGTTCCCAGGTGTAGCCGGAATAGCACCACACCGTTTTGTTGGGGTACAAGGCCTTGAAGTTGCGCACGAAGGGCAGCAGCTCCCGCTGATTTTCCGGCTCCATGGGTTCGCCGCCCAGCAGAGAAAGGCCCGCGATATAGTCCGGCTGGCAGGATGCAAACACCTCGTTGCGGGTGGGTTTGTCGAAGGGCTGGCCATAGTCAAAGTCCCACGCCACGGCGTTGAAGCACCCCGGGCAGTGGTGGCGGCAGCCGGACACGAACACGCTGGTGCGCACCCCCGGGCCGTTGGCAATGTCATAGTATTTGATGGTTGCGTAGTTCATAATTTTAGCGGCCTAGCCCTCTCAGGCCGCTTCGCGCCCAGCCTGTTCCCCCTTTTGGCTTCGCCATCTTCCCCCGGCGCGGGGGAAGTCTGTCAAAGGGAGAGTCCCTGGCGAAACCACACACTTTGCATGGACTGCCAAGGCCTCCCACTTTGGGGGAGGTGGCATCGCGTCAGCGATGACGGAGAGGGCAAGGATGCTTTCCTTTCTACAAAAAGGTTACAGATGCAGCACGCGGTCCTTGATCTCCTGCGTGCGGCCCTGATTCCAGAATTGGGTGCCGATATAGCCACAGGTGCGGCGGGCAACGTTCAGCTTGTTCTGGTCGCGGTTGCCGCACTTGGGGCACTCCCACACCAACTTGCCGTCATCCTCCACGATCTTGATCTCGCCGTCATAGCCGCACACCTGACAGTAATCCGACTTGGTGTTCAGCTCCGCATACATGATGTTGTCATAGATGAACTGCAGCACACTTATGACGGCTTCCAGATTGTCCTGCATGTTGGGCACTTCCACATAACTGATGGCACCGCCCGGGGACAGGCGCTGGAAGTCGGATTCAAACTTCAGCTTGGTGAAGGCATCGATCTGCTCAGACACATGCACATGGTAGCTGTTGGTGATATAGTTCTTGTCGGTAATACCGGGCACGATGCCAAAGCGCTTCTGCAGGCACTTGGCGAATTTGTAGGTGGTGGATTCCAGCGGGGTGCCATAGAGGGAGTAGTCGATGTTCTCGGCCTTTTTCCAGGCGTTGCACTTGTCGTTCATGTGCTGCATCACGCTCAGAGCAAAGGGCTTTGCACCGGCATCGGTGTGGCTCTTGCCGGTCATATACTTCACGCATTCATACAGACCGGCATAGCCCAGACTGATGGTGGAGTAGCCGCCGAACAGCAGCTTGTCGATCTTTTCGCCCTTCTTCAGGCGGGCCAGCGCACCATACTGCCACAGGATGGGTGCGGCATCGCTGGGGGTGCCCAGCAGTCGCTTGTGCCGTGCCTGCAGTGCGCGGTGGCACAGAGCCAGACGCTCGTCGAAGATCTTCCAGAACTTCTCAAAGTTGCCCTTGGAGGAGAGTGCCACATCCACCAGATTGATGGTGACAACGCCCTGATTGAACCGACCGTAGTATTTGGGCTTGCCGGTCTCGGGGTCCACATAGGGGGTCAGGAAGCTGCGGCAGCCCATGCAGGTGTAGCAGTGGCCTTCGCCGTTTTTGTCCACCTTGAGCTCCAGCATCTTCTTTTCGGAGATATAGTCGGGCACCATGCGCTTTGCGGTGCACTTGGCGGCCAGCTCGGTCAGATAATAGTAGGGAGTGCCGGGGCGGATGTTGTCCTCTTCCAGCACATAGATCAGCTTGGGGAAGGCGGGGGTAATCCACACACCGGCCTCGTTCTTCACGCCTTGATAGCGCTGGCGGATGGTCTCCTCAATGATGATGGCAAGGTCTGCCTTCTCCTGCGGATTGCGCGCCTCGCCCAGATACATGAACACGGTGATAAAGGGGGCCTGACCATTGGTGGTCATCAGCGTGACCACCTGATACTGGATGGTCTGCACACCGCGGTTGATCTCGCTGCGCAGGCGGCGCTCTACGATCTCCTTCTTGCGCTCAGCAGAAACGTCCAGACCGGCCATTTCCACTTCTACCTCAGCGGCGATCTTCTTGCGGGAGACATCCACAAAGGGGGCGAGGTGGGTCAGGCTGATGCTCTGGCCGCCGTACTGGTTGGATGCTACCTGTGCAATGATCTGGGTGGCGATGTTGCAGGCGGTGGAGAAGCTGTGAGGCTTTTCAATATAGGTGCCGGAAATGACGGTGCCGTTCTGCAGCATGTCCTCCAGATTCACCAGATCGCAGTTGTGCATGTGCTGGGCAAAGTAGTCGGAATCGTGGAAGTGGATCAGACCCTCCTGATGGGCCTTGACGATCTCCGGGTCCAGCAGCAGACGGGCGGTGAGATCTTTGGAGATCTCACCGGCCATATAGTCGCGCTGTACGCTGTTCACGGTGGGGTTCTTGTTGGCGTTCTCCTGCTTGACCTCTTCGTTCTGGCACTCGATCAGGCTCAGGATGCGCTCATCGGTGGTGTTGGTCTGGCGCTTCAGGCTCTGCACATAGCGGTAGGTGATGTAGTGCCGGGCCACATCATGTGCCTTGATGTCCATGAGCTGGTTCTCCACCATATCCTGCACTTCTTCCACGCTGACGGCGCGGTTCAGCGCCTGACACTGGTCGGTAACAGCAGCGGCGATCTGGGTGATCTGGTCCTTTGTCAGACGGCTCTGGCCGCTCACAGAATCGCTGGCCTTAGTAACAGCGGTGATGATCTTGGTGATATCAAAGGGGACCTCTGCACCGTTGCGTTTGATGATCTTCATCGGCTCTCCTCCTTAACAAATAAAGCACAGTGTGAACGGGTATCTCTTACAATAAGAGATACCCGTTTTGCGCACACGATATCCAACAAACTGAATGTAGCTCTATTCTATCACTATCTAGTGGCAAGTCAAGGAAAATACCACTACATTTTGCGTTTTGGAGTTTTAGCCAAAATTCATGGATAATTTTCAGGATAAAATCTGAGCCAAGACCTCTTGACAACGCACACCTGTTTCCGAGGTGTAATATCGCAAAATATTATACGGCGAAAGCTTTATAATACATTATATAAGCAAAGAGAAAAGGCATTTGTGCCAAGCTGCACCAAAGCAGCTGCGGCGCATATACCTCACGGTCAGATGCCGTTTCCGGTCATGCGCAAAAAAGAATGGAAAAAACCTGTCAAAAAGTGTTGACAAGGAGGCGGGGGTGTGGTATTATACTTGAGCGCCAAGCGCTGAGGCAAAA
>NZ_JBBMEP010000035.1:0-16560 GCF_040096475.1 Faecalibacterium faecis
GGCGGGATCTGATGCAATTTGCGGCAGAAAGCAGGATCTGCCGCAATGGGGGCAAACAAAAACGGCCAGCGTATCATTGACATTGAGCCAAGTGCCAGTGGGTTGTACCATTTGGCCTTCGGACAACCGCTGCATTCGTACACTGAGGACAAGGGCGACTTTGAAATCCCTGTGGAGGACGAACCGGAGGAAACCGGCGAGGAAGATATCGAACCCATCTGATTTTAAGGCGGCGGTTTGCCGCCTTACATATTGCAATCCGAAACAGATTGGAGGGATTCTTATCGCAAAATTGATCGTGGCGGAGAAACCGTCCGTCGCCATGTCCTATGCCAAAGTCCTCGGTGCCACCAACCGTCAGGACGGCTATCTGGAGGGCAACGGCTATCTGGTAAGCTGGTGCGTGGGGCACTTGGTAGAACTGGCTCCACCCAATGTCTACGATGCCAAATACGTCAAGTGGAGTATCGCAGATTTGCCCATTCTGCCGCAAAAGTGGCAGTATCTGGTGTCTACGTCCACCCAAAAGCAGTTTGGCATCCTGCAAAAACTGATGCACCGCCCGGATGTGGAGAGCGTGATCTGCGCTACGGATGCAGGGTAGTGCGGTTAGGTGACTCAAGAGAAAGAAAAAAGAGACCTCATCTCGTCAAAAATCAAATTTCAAAATCATTAAAGGAGCTATTCAAATGAAACGAAATCAGAATTTCGACCATAATCACTCTCAAAAACTGCTTTCCTTCCGCTACAACATAGACACCAACCGAGTGGAAGCCCGGTTCACGGATGGCTCTGCCGTCGCCAACAGGATGCCCAACTGCCTCAGAACATCCTCAACCCGCTACTTTACAGTGGGGTTGACACGGAGGATTGAGTGTCATCGTTTTTTCATGGCTACCGCCGAAAATCATTGTAACGTATTTTGTGTTACAAATTGGTCAAGCGAATGATTATGATTAAAATTCTCTTACTCGCACAATAAGTCATTTGATAAACTGGTTAAAATGCCAAATAATTTCAAATCATAGTCCAACACACAACAAATGTGGTATAATAACAATATATTTAATGCTTTAACTGTGTTTGCAAAAAGGAAAAGAAGATAAGTATGGAGATTACATGGTTGAAAAATGAAGATAATGCCATTCAATACGTCTATGCCTCTGCTGTTCCCCAAAAAATACCATTAGACATTTTTAAAGAAATTGTTCAGAGCAGTAAAGAAAACTGTCTACCTGAATTTTATGTGATATCTGAACAGGGAAAGTATATCGGATATATTTTATTATTGGCCGATAAAAAAGAAGACATCCCTAAACCTTTTACATTTCTTGCATGTCATAATGGCGATACTCTGCCAAAAGAAACTCACAAAAAAATATTGGAATTTATCGGCAAACGGTGTCGTGTAAACAACTGGAATAAACTCGCTTGGTTGGCCGAACAAGAAATCCAGCAATTGTGATATCATCGTTTTTTAAGCTATCTCTCTATAAAAACTCCTTAAAGACATAAAGGCAAACTTGAATAAATAAATTTATCTAAAAGCCCCACCTACAATAGATATTCCAAATCGAAGAATCTACTGCAGGTGGGGCTTGTTCTATGTGATAAGCTATTTTGTAAAAATCAAATACGTAGATTATATGGCAGAATCATTTGGTGACACTGAAAGCTAATGTTGCGCCATCAACGACACTATACATATCGCCGTTAGCCGCAGTAGCAATTCCAGTAAACTCAACCTCCCATTTTCCTTTAGAGAGTCCATATTTTACATCTTCCGTACCGATTGTGCCGTATGCAGAAATGGCATGATCAAAGGTTCCAAAGGGTGTACCAAGTTTATTGAAATGCAGGTTACCTTCAAAGGAAACAATTACTGCACCCGGAACGGTAATCGTCCATTGGATATACCCTTCAGACAGATAATCAAGTGTACATGAACCAGCATCGCCCCAGAAGGTTTCGCGAGAAATTGGGACAAGCTTGAATGTTGCAGAGTTTACAGTTGTTCCTTTATCAATTTCGATACTAGATTTTTTGGAAGAAAGTGCTACAACGCCTGGTTCAACTGCAACAGCAGCAGGCATCAAAACTGTGTTGAAAACAACCAACGCAGCACTCGTTCCAGCCATTTTAAGGAATTCATTTCGGGTCATCTTTTTCATGTCGATTTGCTCCTTATATTTTATTGACTGTTACAAGTCACCCAGCTACAATTTGGATTCTTTTTCGCTTAATTCTGCACTGGAATCACCTCTTACAAAATTTTAGTATATTGGCATCATCGTGATCAAAAGCAATATCACTAACAGCCACCTCATCACACTATAAAGCCGCAAATTTTCAACTCAGGTGTATGCTCATCGGCAAATAAATGTGAACCATACGAATGCCGCTGTTAAACAACCTGCCAAAACCACTAAAATACAACTTGCCAACTTTGGCTCAATAGCAACTTTTTGATTTTCGCACAGCGCAAATTTCTGAAGTTCCTGAAATGTTGTTTGATTGACATTGCCGTGTATTGCTTTCCATGCAACGAAATGATTTGTAATCAGAAGATAATCTGAAACGATTCCTACAAAAACAATGGCAAAAAATGCTGCGGAAAAGAACCACATTCCATCGCATTGATTCACCGTCAGGATATCCTGAAGGCTTGCTGGCTTCAATGCCCATAAAGCCACAACATATAGCAATACTTCGCAGAAATCTCTTTGGAGTGGCCCTTTTTGCTTAAAGAATCCCATTACATGTTCTCCCTGTTCTTTGAAGTCACTATCAGCCACCAATGGCCTGATAATAATCCGTTTTAGACCGAATCAAAGAGCCATTTGACTTATATTCCTTGACAGTTTGATGATAGCAATGTGTATAGTAGCTATTGTCATAGGAAAATAGGACTTCATACGTAATAGAAGATATTGTCACTTTATAGCAGTCCGAGGACATACTCTGAAGCATCTGATCGAAAATAAACGATGCTGTAGAAGAAATAACTGCTGCTGGTGTGCTTCCCCATGCAGTTGCTAAAATACTGGCTACATCAGATGCTTTTTTGCATTTACGCAAATCACTAGCATAAACCGTATCGGTTGCACTTGTGCCAACATAGCGGTGCTTGAACTGCGACCCTGTCACCTCGCTTCCAGTGAGTGCAGGAATTTGTGCCAGCTGTCCGTTTTTGTAATTTTGCTGATCTTGATAAATTTCATAGAACAAGCTATAGTCACTTCTTGCAGTTGATGTTGTTGATTCACCAGATGCACCTACAACAACAATGTCCATCACATCATTAGGATGCACCGTACGCGTAATTCGTGTGATACCTCCATCACGAATTGTAAGCTGTTCAACAACATCTTTTCCATTCATCGAGTACGAAACAGAATAATTTGATCCTGTCAAAAGAGATTCGCTATTGCCATGATTTGTTGAATCTGCAAAGGCAATGGGCATAATGGAAGCAACACAAAGCAGCACCGCTAACACGCAGGAAATATAACGCAAATATGTTTTTTTTTCATTTTGTTTTTTCCTTTCATGCATTCCTATAGAACAACGGACTCTCATCTGTGCATCGGAAACACCTCCGAAGTACATTGATTATCGATGCTCTCACTTTTTCAAGAGATATTTTCCAAATGCAAGGACGCCTAGAATATAGAAAAGCTGACGAACAATCAACATAATGAATGAAAGCAGCTCCAACATAATCGAACAGTTCCTTTTAGAAAATTATCAAGAAATATATCCCGTAAGAGTATCGCTATCTTACCTTTCATATGAATTTCAGTCATGCTCAAGCGATTCCGGGACATCCGGCTGATATGCCGTAAAGCCACAGGTGCTGTTCACGCTCAAGACTGCGAGAGCCATTGCCATAATGCAAGTGACCTTGCTCAAGAGCAACATAATCTTTTTCATTTCTGTTACCTCCGTTTGATATTTTTTAGAGCATTCATCTTCTGAAAACACATGAACGCCCTCGTACCTTAGGATATCTTCGCTTGTTTCTGAAAAAACGGAATGATTGCAAAAATCACTAAAACCCATTTTGAAATGTAGTATACCGTTATACTGCGGGTGTCCGGAAGCACATTAAAAATGGCAAGCAGGAAATCTATTGACGAAAGAACAGATGCGACCATCTTGTAACTTGACCGCTTCTTTTCACTTAAAGGCTTATTCTTTGCTTCGATAGGTGAGAGAAAGATAGAGATGCCCAAAAGAGCTACTGTTGTCAGGATACGGAAAAGGTGATTTGCTGCGATTGCATTACTTAGCAAAATGCAGATAAGTGCCAGTCCGGAGAATGCCAAATAGCATCTGGTGTGCGATGTTGCGTGATATCCGCCAATGTAGATTCGCTGTGGGATAAACCCAATCAAAAATGAAAGTGCGTACCGCACATCACCACACACAGCAGCGATGAGAATAACAAGCAGAATGCTCACAACAGATGATATGAGCAACTCGTACCCATAGACATACGCATCCGCCTTTGCTTCATCTATCACTTTTTGCTCGCAGAAAAGACGGACTAATTTTTGAGACAGCGTGCGTTCCCACATTGCAGTTGCGCCACCTTATCTTCTGATTTTTGCTTCACTGTATCATAAATTTCAGCAAAATCAAGAGGTTTGGCAAAACTGGTCGTTCTGGTGACAAAAGTGGTAGGTCAGGCTACTTGTAAGGAGCCTTTGCACAGTCTATAATAGTAGCAGGACATTATTTTGTGGAGGTTGTCGAAATGCTGAAGTACCACGTTGCAGTCTGCGATGATGAGAAGTCAGACCTTGATGGCATTGTTCAAAGCGTCCAGCAGTACGATGTGCAAGGCTGCTTTGACATTGAGACTTACATGGATGGAAACGAACTTCTGAGCGAATTGCAAATGCAGAAGAAATCCTTTGATCTGCTTCTTCTCGATATCGAGATGCCATCCAACGGTTTTCAGCTGGCGCAGTCTTTGATTCAGATGGAGAAGCATCCTTTGGTGGTATTTGTCACGAAGCGGCATGAGTACGCTGTGCAGGGATATGGCATTGCATTCCGCTACCTTGTCAAACCTTTGGATCAGACGCTGTTCGCTGCGGCAATGGATGCCGTCCTTCAGGAACTGAACTCCAAACATTTTACGATCGAATACGATGGTATTACCATGTCCTTGGAAACATCGGACATTTACTTTCTGGAAAGCCACGGACATAAAGTTCTGATTCACTGTAAGGAGCAAGACCTTACATTGCGAATGAGCATTCCTGAAGCCTTGGAGCAACTTCCCAAACGGTGCTTTGTGTCACCACACAAAAGTTATCTCGTCAACATGGAACACATTGTTTACGCTACGGGAACCGCTGTTTTTCTTTCCAGCGGACATCAGCTGCCGATTAGCAGGAGGAAGCGTCAGGAGTTCAATCAGATCTTCAACGCTTATTTGGGAAGATGATGCTTTATTATTTCGTTGAGTTTGCAGGGAGCTTTGCCAACATTGCCCTGTTGCTGCTTTTTATCGGTCGGCTGTTTCCCAAAAAGGAACCCGTCTCAAGGTGGTTCTATGCGTCATATGTTGCACTCTTGATCGCTGGGCAGTGCGCTTTGAGTTTATTCCCGGATTGGGTAACGCAGCGCACGATTTATCTTTTAGTTGGCGGATTTCTCCTTGCATTGCTGTTCTATGAGGTGCGACCGTGGCAGGCGGTTTTCGCAAGCGGAGCCTTCTTTACACTGGCTGCTTTGGTGGAAGTGCTTGCAATGCTCCTGATTGGTCTGCGTATCCCGGATACCGACATTCTGATGCAGGCTGGGGCAGCACGGTTGGTCTATATTGTTTTTTCAAACCTGATTCAAATTCCACTCGTAGTTCTGATTTCACATTTTTTCAGCCGAAAGGGAAATGCTCTGCGCATCCTATGGATGTTGCCGATCATTGCGATTCAAATCGCAAGTATCGCGGTCTGTTATGTGGCACAGTATCATGCTGCGGATGATTATTTCCCTGATTATATGGTCGGCCTTATGGCTGTACTTCTCCTTATAAACATCCTGATCGTGTTCTATGTGGAAGCTCTCCGGGAAAATGAGCTAGAAAAATTCAAAGTCAAGTTCAATGAGCAGCAGTACAACCTTCAAATGGAATACTACCAGCAGCTCAAAGAACGTCAGGAAGAAGTCCGTTCTCTACAGCATGATGTGAAGAAATACATTCTGGCGATGCAGGCAGTTGCAGAACACGGTGATACCGAAGAACTTCACAAGATCGCACAGGCCGCCACGAATGTTTTCGAGCGTTCCACAAATATTTCTGCTGTCGGAAATCCTGTTGTTGAT
The DNA here is from genome assembly GCF_040096475.1 of Faecalibacterium faecis. NCBI lineage: Bacteria > Bacillati > Bacillota > Clostridia > Eubacteriales > Oscillospiraceae > Faecalibacterium > Faecalibacterium faecis. The sequence continues at coordinate 6,340 of NZ_JBBMEP010000035.1, forward strand.
GCTCTTTTGAATTATTACTTACGAATTGCGGAAAGGAATAACATCAAAGTCAAACTGGATGTGACGATTCCTGAAGTTCTGACGATCTCATCGTTGTCTTTGAGCATCATCATCGGAAACACATTTGACAATGCCATTGAAGCCTGCTGCGACTTGCCAGCAGAACAGCGAATCATTCATCTACAGCTGCGCAAGCAGTATCGCAGTCTCTTTTACCGGCTTGAGAATCCATACAGCGATACCGTTCGCAGCATCCGCATCGGAGAGTATCACGGTTACGGACTAAAAAATATAAATCGTATCGTTCAGGAGAACCATGGTAACTTCTATACGAAAAAGAAAGACGGTGTGTTTACCGTCCAAGTCCGCCTGAACTGCGAAAATTAAATATGTTTCCACAGCCAAATGATCAGCCTTTATATTCGAGAATTGGCGCAGCAGAACGCCGGGTATGTCAGTAACTCGCCACAGGACTGGATGAGTTATCTGGATGTGGCGGCGCGGCTGTATCGCTATTCGTTCACCGATACACTCCTGATCCACGCACAGCGACCCGATGCAACCGCATGTGCAGAACTGGAACTCTGGAATCAGAAAATGAGCCGCTGGGTCAACCGTGGCGCAAAAGGCATCGCGCTTCTGGATGATACCGGACCGCGTACCAAGCTGCGGTATGTGTTCGATATTGCTGACACCCATCTGGTGCGCGGCGGCAGAACACCGCTCTTATGGAATCTGGACAGCCACGAGCATGAGCAGGCTATCTTAGACCATCTGGAAGATACCTATGGTTTATCCCTGACAGACAGCATGAACACCGCCCTGATGGAACTGGCACAGCAGCTGACCGCCGACAATCTGGATGAAGCGATGGACGGTCTGGCCTATGAGGTGGCGGATACATTTCTGGAAGAACTGGACGAAGATAACATCCGCGTCCGCTTCCGGGAATTGATGACCAACAGTATCTTCTATACGCTTTCCCGGCGTTGCGGGCAGGAGCCTATGGATGTGCTGGACGATGATGATTTTATTCGTATCGTGGATTTCAACAAGCTGCCTGTGCTGTCGTTCCTTGGCAACGCGGTTTCCGAACAGTGCGAAGCGGTTCTTTTTGACATTGGCCGAGAGATGCGGAAAATTTACAAAAAAGAAATCACGCAGCAGCTTGAAAAATCCGTTGACAGCTTGTATAATACCAATACGGACTTTAGCACTTTAAAGCGTGAAACCAAAGAAAACACGACCAAAGGAGGACAAGAAAATGGAGTTGATGTATCATCGCAAGGGAGATTACCTGTTCCCGAATCTGGCCGTGAAGGACGAGCCGCAGACCATCGGGAAGTACGGGATGCTGCGCAGGACGTACCTGAAAGAGAACCACAAGAACTGGTATCAGAGTATGCTGATGAGCGGCAGACTGAACCAGCATCTGGCGCAGATCGAGGAAGCAGCGGAGAGCCGGGTGGAAACCCTGCTGGACAGCCTGAACGAGAAGTTTCCGGCACCGAGCAAGGAGAAAGACCCGCTGGCATGGGCGGCACATCAGAACAACCTGACAGCGATGGCAGAAGAGATCGTCTTGAAGGAATTGGTGTACAATTAACTGAACCGACAACGGAACAGGATTTGAGCGAAGCAGAGGAAGAAATTGCCTCTGCTTTTTCTTTGCCTGATTTGCCGACCGTGGAACAGCAGATCCGTGCCATCGAAGAACCGATCCGGGCGCGGTATGCGGACGAGATTGCGCTTGATCCCGAAGTGGTCGATGAAATTCTGTGCACGGGCAGCAACCGCAGCAAGGGCCAGCTACGCCTGATCTACAATTTTATGGTCGAGAAAACCCCGGAAGAATACACGAAGTTCGTGAAAAACGAATACAGTACGGGCGGCAAAGGCTTTGAAATTGACGGCGCAAAGTATGCAGTCTGGTTCGATGATCTGGGGTTGCGCATTGCAGCAGGTGACACGGCTAAGGGCGGCACGATTGTCAATGTGTTTCTTTCGTGGGAGGATGTCAGCAACCGTATCCATGAACTGCTCCGGCAGGGCGAGTATGCGCCGCAGGCGGTTCTCGATGCTGCACGGCAGAACGCCTTACAGGAACACGCGCAGATGTTGGCTTATATGGAACGTGACTTGGCAGACGGTGTTGCCGAAGCAGTGTTTCAGGATACAGCAATCTTCAGGGGCGGTTTCCCGGAACTGACAGACAGGCTGGCAGGCTTGCTGGATGATACGGATTTTCTGACTGACCTAAACGACAGATTATCTGCGCTGGGGGAAGCCTACGCCGAAGATAAAGACCTGATGCGGATGCACTTTTATAAGCCGGATAAAGTAGCGGCTCTGTTCCAGCAGTTTGCAAAGCCTTATCAGAACTACTCGGCGCGGGATGGCTTTCACTGGAATGAGTATAAGAAGTTCATCACGGAAGATGAAATAAACGCTTTTTTCACACGGGGCAGCGATTATTCGGACAGTCGGCTGGCAATCTATTCGTTCTTCCTGAATCATGAGGACAAAAAAGAACGGGCTGACTTCCTGAAAGAGCATTACGGGATCGGCGGCAGCAGCCATGCACTCTGCGGTGCAGACGATTCTCACGAAGATCACGATGGCAGGGGTATTGCTTTGGAGCGTGGCTCATACGGAAACCCGTATGCCAGCGTTCATCTGAACTGGAATCAGGCCGCAGGCCGAATTGACAAGCTTATCCGTGACAGTGAGTATTTGAAGCCGGCAGACTACTCCCGGATGCCTGCTTATGAGTGCGAGCGGATGGCAATGCGGGTGATGGGCTTCTATCATCACCTGCCGAACGAAGTGGAACGGCCTTATCCGCAAGACCTTTACCATGAAGAAGGTCGAAAGGCTCTTGCTGCAAAGCTGACAGACCTCGAACAAGCGGTGGAACTGCTGGAGCAGATGGACAATGCACTGCTGTCCGTGCCGCTGGATTCGGAAGAATATGAGCGTAAGGCAGAATCCCTCTCTATCCTGCACCAGTATGTTGAGGGAACGTACACGATTTTCCCGGAAAAGAAAAGGGCTGTTGAGATTGCGGTTCCTGAACAGGGGCAGATTTCCATGTTTGACTTCATGGAGCAGGAGCCGCAATCGAAAGAGCAGTCAACCGCCGCAGCGGTTGCGGAACCCCAAAAGGATGCGCCTCTTGTGGATGTGAAGCCCTCTAAGCAGATGCTGCAGCCCATGCCACTGGATGCTGCCAACGAGTATAACGCTCTGAAAGAGCGTTACCCGGATTCTCTGGTCGGCTATGAGCAGTACGGCAACTTTGAGTTCTACGGCGAGGATGCAAAGCGCGTTTCAGAACTTCTTGGCAGCAAGCTGTTGGAAAAGGAAACCGCACTCGGCAAGGTTGAGGTATCCGGTTTTCCGCGTGAACAGTGGGCTTCACAGGCAATGAAGCTTTGGAAGCAGGGAGAGAGCGTCTATCTGTCCGGCCAGCAGGAAGATGGAACCCATGCGCAGACAAAGTATTTCCGCAGAGAGGAATATCTGCCAGTCAATACCATTATTGAACTGGACGATAGAGAGTTCCGTGTGGAGTCGGTCAACTTTGAACAGGGAACGGTCAGCTTGCAGGACATGACCCTTGCGAAAGAAGCTCGGTATCCGATCTTCCGAACCGAACCGCTGGAGTACATTCGGCATCTGTACGAACAGGCAGATGTGTCGATGAAAGAAGCGGTGGAAACCATGGTCTTTACTGCTCTGCACAATGCAGGTGTGGCCTACGAGGATTTCTCCCCGGAGCAGATGGATGTGATCTATTCGGTGGCAGAATCGGGTGGCGAGTTGGAAGAACTGCTGAATCCCGACTTTCCGCCGGAACAAATGCAGTTGATCGCAGATGTGCAGAACCGAACGGATGCCATTAGCCGCGCAGCGGCAGAGGAAGCCCTTGAACCGCTGACGCAGCAGCCTATGACCCCAGCAGAGGTCAACCATGCAAGGCGGCAGCACAACCTTCCACTGGACAGTGGAGCAGAAACGGAACATCCTGCACAGCTCAAACAGGAGCCTATGAACTTCCGTATTACGGACGATGATCTCGGCGCAGGAGGGCCGAAAACAAAGTATAAAGCCAACGTGGAGGCCATTCGGGTGCTGCAAACACTGGATGCAGAACAGCGACAGGCTACCGCGGAGGAACAGGAGATGCTTTCCCGGTATGTGGGCTGGGGCGGCATTCCGCAGGCGTTCGATGAAAACAACGCGGAATGGTCAAAAGAGTATGCCGAACTGCAGTCCCTGCTCACGGCAGATGAGTATAAGGAAGCCCGCGCCAGTACGCTGAATGCATTTTACACTTCTCCTACGGTCATCAAGGCAATGTATGAAGCTCTGGGCAATATGGGATTGTCCAAAGGTAATGTTCTGGAACCGTCCTGTGGTGTCGGCAATTTCATGGGTCTGGTGCCGGACAGCATGGAGAAGATTCGGATGTACGGTGTGGAGCTGGACAGCATTTCAGGCCGCATTGCACAGCAGTTGTACCAGAAAAATAAAATTGCTGTGCAGGGATTTGAAACGATGCAGTTCCCAGACAGCTTTTTTGACTGTGTTGTGGGCAACGTACCTTTCGGCAATTACAAAGTACCGGACAAGCGGTATGACCGCCACAATTTCCTCATCCACGATTATTTTATCGCCAAGAGCCTTGATCTTGTGCGTCCGGGAGGCGTGGTGGCGGTGGTAACGTCCAGCGGTACGATGGATAAGAAGGATTCCTCTGTCCGTGAGTATCTTGCCAACCGCGCCGATCTGGTAGGCGCGATTCGTCTGCCGAACAATGCGTTCCAGCGCAATGCCAACACGGGCGTGGTTGCTGACATTCTGTTCCTGCAGAAGCGTGACCGTGCAGCGGTGGAACGGGCTGACTGGGTGGATCTCGGTGAAACGCCGGAAGGATATTCCATCAACCAGTATTTTGCGCAGCATCCTGAGATGGTGCTGGGGGAGATCACCACGGAAAGCACGCAGTATGGCAAGCAGGAAACCACGGTCAAGCCCATCGAGGGCGCAGACCTTGCCGAGCAGCTAAAAGAGGCGGTCGGCAACATCCAGGCTACCATCACGGAGCCGGAAATCTCTGACGATGAACTGGATGTGCAGGAAGAACCTATTCCAGCAGACCCAAGTGTGAAGAATTTCAGCTTTACGAACGTGGATGGGCAGATTTACTACCGTGAAAACTCCTTTATGAACAAGGTAGAACTGCCTGCCGTAACTGCAGAGCGGGTGCTGGGCATGATCGCTCTGCGGGAAACCACCCGGAAGCTGTTGGATTGTCAGCTGCATGATGGTTCGGATGCAGAAGTTCAGCTTTTGCAGAATGAACTGAAACAGCAGTACACCGCATTTAAGGCGCAGTATGGCCTTATCAACAGCACGGCCAACAAGCGGGCGTTCCGACAGGACAGCAGCTATTGTCTGCTGGCATCTCTGGAAATTCTGGATGAGGAGAAGAATCTCAAACGGCTGGCCGATATTTTCACCAAACGTACCATCCGTAAGCCGGAGCCTGTTACCTCAGTGGACACGCCAAGCGAAGCCCTGGCACTTTCCATTGGAGAAAAAGCAAAGGTGGATGTGCCGTTTATGGTGCAGCTTTGCGGTAAACCGGAACACGAGATCACGGATGAACTGGCAGGTGCGATTTTCCGAAATCCTGTGACACAGCAGTGGGAAACCTCGGATGAATACCTGTCCGGCAATGTTCGTGAAAAACTGGCCACGGCAGAAACCTTTGCGGTGAACCATGCAGAGTACCAGATCAATGTGGATTACTTGAAACGGGTACAGCCCAAAGACCTGGATGCTTCGGAAATCGAAGTGCGGCTGGGTGCAAACTGGGTAAAGCCGGAGTACATCACGCAGTTTATGCGGGAAGTGTTCAAGACACCAGGCTACTATGCCGGGATTGACATTAAGGCAACCTATTCCGAAATCTCCGGTGCATAGAACATTTCGGGCAAGTCGCTGGATCGCGGCAATCCGCTTGTTACCAATACCTACGGAACAATGCGGGTCAATGCCTATAAGCTGCTGGAAGATGCGCTGAATCTCCGGGATACCAAAATCTACGATACGATTCACGATGCGGACGGCGACCACCGTGTGCTGAACAAACAGGAAACCATGCTTGCACAGCAAGCGCAGGAATCCATTCGGGAAGCGTTTAAGCAGTGGATTTTCAAAGATTTAGACCGCCGCGAGGATTTGTGTGCGACCTATAACCGGATTTTCAATGCGATTCGTCCCCGTGAGTACGATGGCAGTCACATCCGCTTTGAGGGCATGACCCCGGAAATCTCTCTGATGCCGCACCAGAAAAATGCGGTAGCGCACATTCTGTACGGCAACAATACGCTGCTGGCGCATTGCGTTGGTGCAGGCAAGACCTTCCAGATGATTGCTGCCGGCATGGAAAGCCGCAGGTTGGGCTTATCGCAGAAAAACCTCTATGTGGTGCCAAACCACCTCACAGAACAGTGGGGCGCAGACTTCTTACGACTCTATCCCAATGCCAATGTACTGGTGGCAACGAAAAAGGACTTTGAACCCAGCAATCGTAAGCAGTTCTGCTCCCGCATTGCAACCGGCGATTACGATGCCATCGTGATCGGTCATTCGCAGTTTGAGCGTGTGCCGCTCTCCCCGGAACGGCAGAAGGCTATTATCGAGCGTCAGATTGACGATATTACGCTGTCTCTGGCCGATGCCCGGAGTGAGGATAGCCGCAGTTTTACGGTCAAGCAGATGGAAAAAACAAAGAAAACGCTGGAAGCAAAGCTACAAAAGCTGAACGACCAGACGAGAAAGGATGATGTGGTTACATTTGAGGAACTGGGTGTGGATCGTCTGTTTGTGGACGAGTCGCATTTCTATAAAAATATGTTCCTCTACACAAAAATGCGAAATATCGCAGGTATCGCGCAGACCGATGCACAGAAGTCCAGCGATATGTTTGCAAAGTGTCAGTACTTGGATGAGCTGACAGGCGGCAAGGGCGTGACCTTTGCAACCGGAACCCCGGTCAGCAACTCGATGGTGGAGCTATACACCATTATGCGGTATCTCCAGTATGACACCCTACAGAAGATGGGGCTAAGCCATTTCGATGATTGGGCGGCGTCCTTTGGTGAAACCGTTACGGCAATCGAGCTTTCCCCGGAGGGCTATACTTTAATAGGACGATAAAATTAACTGTCCTAAATTGAAAATACATAAGGAAGGAGGTTAAGAGAATGTCAAGGACTTCAAAGATTACAGCACTTTATGAGAGATTATCAAGAGATGATGACCTGAATGGCGAGAGTAATTCCATTACCAATCAGAAAAAATACCTCGAAGATTATGCCCGTAGAAATGGCTTTGAGAATATCCGCCATTTTACTGACGATGGTTTTTCGGGTGTAAATTTCAATCGCCCAGGCTTTCAGTCTTTGATAAAAGAAGTTGAAGCAGGCAATGTCGGAACATTGATTGTTAAGGATATGAGCCGATTAGGGCGAAACTATCTGCAAGTCGGATTTTATACGGAAATTCTGTTTCCGCAGAAAGATGTCCGTTTTCTTGCAATCAACAACAGCATTGACAGCAACAATGCTTCGGATAATGATTTTGCTCCGTTTTTGAATATTATGAACGAATTTTATGCCAAAGACACGAGCAATAAAATCAAGGCTGTATTTGATGCCCGAATGAAAGACGGAAAGCGTTGTAGCGGTTCAATCCCTTATGGATATAACCGATTGCCGAGCGATAAGCAGACGCTTGTTGTTGACCCTGTGGCTTCTGAGGTGGTAAAGCGTATCTTTCTGCTTGCCAATGAGGGCAAAAGTCCACGAGCCATAGCGGAAATACTGACCGAAGAAAAGGTTTTAATTCCTGCCGCATATGCAAAGGAATATCACCCAGAACAGTACAACGGGATTAAGTTTGCAGACCCTTATATTTGGGGCATATCTGCCATTAGAACGATTTTAAGCAGGCAGGAATATCTTGGACATACTGTTTTGAGAAAGTCGGTCAGCACCAATTTTAAATTGCATAAGAGAAAGACTACCGATGAAGATGAGCAGTATGTGTTTTATAACACCCACGAGCCTATCATATCGCAGGAACTTTGGGACAGCGTTCAGAAGCGAAAGATACGAGTGAACAGAGCTGCGGCAAGAGGTACACATACCAACCGATTAAGCGGTTATCTGTACTGTGCCGACTGTGGCAGGAGAATGACTTTGCAAACGCATTATAGCAAGAAAGACGGTTCTGTTCAGTATTCTTACCGTTGCGGCGGGTATGCAAGCAGGGTTAATTCCTGTACTTCCCATACGATTAGTGCTGATAATGTTGAAGCCTTGATATTATCGGCAGTTAAACGCTTTTCAAGATTTGTTCTGAATGATGAAAAAGCCTTTGCTTTGGAACTGCAATCCCTTTGGAAAGATAAGCAAGAGGAAAAGCCGAAGCACAATCAATCGGAGTTGAAACGCTGTCAGAAACGCTATGACGAACTCTCTACGCTCATTCGTGGCTTGTATGAAAATCTTATATCGGGATTGCTACCCGAAAGACAATACAAGCAACTGATGAAGCAGTATGACGATGAACAGGCTGAATTGGAAGCGAAAATGGAAACGATGAAAAAGGAACTTTCTGAAGAAAAAGACAGCACTATGGATATTCAGCATTTTATATCGCTGATACGCAAGTACAAAAATCCTACGGAAGTTTCTGATTTGATGTTTACCGAACTCATTGACAAGATTGTGGTGTATGAAGCCGAGGGTGTGGGAAAAGCAAAGACACAAAAGGTTGATATTTACTTCAATTATGTCGGACAGGTCGATATTGCCTACACCGAGGAAGAACTTGCCGAGATAAAAGAGCAGGAAGAACAGGAAGAAAAGAAGCGATTGGAGAAACAGCGTCAGCGTGAAAAAGCCTATCGAGAGAAGCGAAAGGCAAAAAAACTTGCTGAAAACGGTGGCGAAATCGTCAAAACAAAGGTATGTCCTCATTGTGGGAAAGAGTTTACCCCTACAAGCAACCGACAGATTTTCTGTTCAAAGGATTGCTGCTATCAGGCAAGGCAGGATAAGACAAAAGCCGATAGAGAAGCGGAAAAAGGAAGTCATTATTATCGTCAGCGTGTATGTGCTGTGTGTGGCAGTACTTACTGGCCTACACACAGTCAGCAGAAATTCTGTTCCGAGGAATGTAAAAAGGTAAATCACAATAAGAAAACCTTGGAGTTTTACTACAAGAAGCAAAAGGAGAAAGAACTATGCAAAGATTTATTACAGACGAAAGAACAGGTATCCGATACGAACTCATCGGAGATTACTATTATCCCTGCCTGACAGTAGAGAAAAGTCCTCCCCTTTCAAAATATGGTCGATTGCGGCAACGATATTTGAGGGAACATAAGCGTGTGCTATATTTTAATCTGCTGACAAGCGGAAAGTTATATGAACACCTTGCCGAAATTGATACTTCGGCTCGTGATATGGCGGAATATCTGATAAAGGAAATGGCAAAGAAGCAGGGTGTAACGGAAGAACTGAAAGCAACGGATATGATGAGATGGATAGGATTGATGAATAACATTCGAACCTGTGCCGATGAGATTGTATTGAATGATATTGTGTATTCCTAACGGATACCAACCGAAGAAGAACTGCTGTCAAACCGATGGCAGTTTTTCTTTTTCGGCAAGTATTCAAGAAGTCATTAAGTCGTGAGTATAATCGAAGTGGTAGAAAAATTCGTAAAGATGTGGTACAATACTTTTGCTTGTGAGCGACAAATCGGAAGTTGAGGAAAAGAAAGAATGGAAGATAAAAAGATATTGCTTGATAATATTGATAAAATTCATACAACCGAAATGGGAATTGATAGAATTAAAAGAAACCTAAAAATAGATACAGCAGATGTTGTTGAGTATTGCAAAAATAAGGTATTAGATAAAAATTGCAATATATACAAACAGGGTAAAAATTGGTATTGCGAGGTTGAAAATATCAAAATTACTATCAATTCATATAGCTATACAATCATTACAGCACATATTGTTAAGTAATTTCAAGTTTTTGAAACTGAGAAATATGAATTTATATATAAAGGAGAATATTGATGAAACTGTTTTTATGTTCGCACTTTTCAAGTGTAGGAAGTCTGATAAAG
>NZ_JBBMEP010000036.1:0-12671 GCF_040096475.1 Faecalibacterium faecis
ACAAGCTTGGACATTTCTTCGTTGGTGAACTTCACTTCGCCGGAAAAGACTTTCTGCTTGATGCCGGGAGAGAGATTATCTGCGATGTCGATGCCTCGTGTATAGTGGCTGGCACGAAGAACGGAGGCACGGCTGACACCGTTTTCCTCTGCGATCCGGTCGCAGGTTTTCTTCCCGGAGTGGTGGTTATCACCGTGATCACCACCACTTTTCTTTGCTAAAGTGTACTGATTGCCCCGAAAGATTTTTGCAGCTTTCTTCTCGGCTTCGTACTGCTTCCCAAGCAGATAGCGTTTCTGTTCAGGACTCAGGTTTCGCCGTCCCAACTGATTCCGGCAGATCCACGCAACGGCTTCTTCGCGGTTCTCAAATCGGAGCGGCATGGTAGAGAAATAAATCTCCGGGTGTTTCTGGAGGATGGCATAACGATTGTGTCCGTCAACAAGGGTGTTGTTCCAAACGATCAAAGGAGAGAGCAGCTTGCCCTCTTTCAGGATATTTTCTTCAAGCTGCTTAAATTCATCATCGGTCAGAGGAGGGATCTGGGACTGGAACTCCGGGTCGATTTTCAAGTTGATCATTCGCACACTCCTTTATCTCTCCTGCTGCGCCGGTTCTTCCTCCCGGAAAAAGGACGCAACATTCTGCTTTGCGGTTTTCAGTTTGAGCAGTTCCTCTTTAGCTTCCTTGTACTGCTCGTAGAACTTTGCCTTTTCGGATGCCAGCTGCGCATACTCGGCTTCCAGCTTTTTCGGGCTGGGCAGCTTGGTGATGTCGTTTGCCTTGAAATAGGCTGCTGCCGCCCGGTACGCTGTCAGCTCTGCACGGTGCTGCTCCTCAAAGGCTGCGGGTCGTTTGGCAGTCTTTAACTGCTGTGCGACATTCTTGGTGCTGGTGTAGGCTGCGATGTGATAGCGCAGCTCATTGTTGGCTTTCATGCGACCTTCGAGGTCTTTCACCACCGCCAGCGAGTCGTGATACTTGGTTTCCAGTTCGGCGATGCGCTGGTTCAGGGCGTCCTCGTCGGTCAAGCCCTTTTCTTGCAAAAGCTTCACGGTCTGTGCCATAACTTTGAGATTGTGTTTCGTGAGCCAACGCTTATAGCCAATGCCTTTGCCCTCGGTCATCCTCGACTGGATGTCGATCAGTTTCCCGATGGTATCCTGTTTGAACTGCACCTTAGGTTTGCGTTCGGCGTTTGCCTGCAATGTGGCAAGCACTGCCTCCTTATCGAACTTGTCCCCGAGATGTTTCGCTCGGATAAACTTCGTTCTGCCAGCGGGCAGATAGCTCAGACACCCACGGCTTTCCTTGACGGTGATGCTATACTGCTGCATAAGTCTATCGGAAAACTCTTCAAAACTCGTTGTGCAGTACAGCACCGAAGAAATCTGTTTCCGCAGGGTATCTTTTACGGTTTCAAACTTCTTCTGCCGGGGCTGCTGTCCAGCTGCGGTGAGGCCTGCGTTTTCACGGTCAAGTTTCAACTGGCCGCGCCTGCGCGCCCAATACTCAGCTTCGCTCACACGCTCTTTCGAGCCGTTGAGCAAATCAATCTGGTACAGTCCAGCACTCTCGCACAATTCCATGACCTCAACACGCAAGTGCCGCATGGTCTGGGCAGTGCTGGAGTGTTTCATGCCCTCTAGCCAGTCGCGGGGCTTCTGCATATAAGGCTTGCGCTCCACCTCTCGTGTTCGGATGCTGCCGATCACGATGTGGACATGGATGTTTCCCGAATGGTTGTGCCCATCGGGGTGAGTGCAGACGATGGCGGGATGACCGGGGAAGTTTTCTTCGCAGAATTTCAGGCCAAGAGCCTGTGCCGTTTCCATGGTCAAGCCATTGTCGGCTGCATCTCTGGGGGTCAAAGCTGATGATATATTGATGGCTCTTAATATCATCACGTTGGGTGTTCTTGCCATACTTGCGGTTTGCCAGCAGGCAGGCCGTTGCAAACGAGAAATCGCCGCACTCAAGGGTGTCGAGCAGGTAGGATTCCCGCAGCATGGGTCGGCCTTGTTCGTCCAGAATTACCTTGCCGGAAAATTCATCGTGCTGGTAAACGAGGTACGCTTCGATGGCGGTGTAGTCCGAGTTCTTAGAGCTGATATGCTTGAGCGTTGCCATACAGTTCACCCAGAACTTTCTCGGTGCTGAGCCGGAATGCAGTCAGGTCTGCAAGTTCGTCAAGGAGTTTCGCCCGGATCTGCTCGGTGTCTGCACCGCCGGAATTGAAGTGCCTTGCAAGCTGGTTGAGGTTGCTGCCCACCTTGCTGCACTGGGCAAGCAGGGTGGAAACAGCGGTCAGGGTTTCTTCTCCGCCGCCGGCAACGATGACTGTTTTCTTGATCTTGACGTTGTGGATGGCACGGCGGATAAAAGTGGAGAGGGAGAGATTCAGGAGTTTGCAAGTGAGTTCCAGTGACGCTTTTTCCTCCGCTGTCACACGGAACTTGATGACGTGCGTTTTGTTGTTCGGCGTGTCGTGGTGCTGGGAATTGCTAGGAATCGGTTGAACATTCGTTTTGGTCATTGTACCTCCTGTCTGTTCGATAACTCCTCGGTGAAGTTATGTAAAGCACGACACGCCGTTGCTGTTCGCACCATCAGGTGCGAACCATGAGCAGGGTTTGGGGCAGGCACGCCCCAACAAGATCACTTCGGAAATGCAGGTGCATTGCAGAAGTGAAGTCCCGATGGAGCACAACATTTTCAAGAATTGAAAATTTGTGGCCACGGGACGGTTCTTGCCCTCTACCGCTGCGCTCAAAACGCATAGACCGCGTTTGCGAAGCGCAGCGCAGCAATGAAAGCCCCAGTGGGGCTTTTAAGCGGCAGAACGGTCTGCGATAGCAGATGGAGGGGCCTCGCCCCGACAAGTTCAACAAATGTTTCCGAATTGTTAAGACGCAAAAATAAGTAGAGAGTTCCGCTGCTCATGTAATGGGGTCACCGTTTGCTCCGAACGAAGTTCCTGCCCCTGTTTGTGCAGCGGCGTTGACGGAAAGTCAGTATCACGTTCGGTCGGCTTATGAAATTTTCAAGGTACGTTTCCCATAAAGAAAAATACCGCCCACGCAGCGCAGCGATGGATTTTGTCGGGTGAATCGGCGGCAAAATAGATCGGGTGTGTTGCGGGGCGGTAAATTCTTTCGTGGACTTTCCCTCACTGAAGTGGTGGGTCTCACGGTGATAACCAACCACTTTTGCAGAAGATTTGCAATCAATCTACAAGTTCAGTGGGATTTGTGATAGAGAATATCATGGTTCGTAGGGTACGTCAAGATGATTCCGAAGAAATTATTTATGAATGGAGACAATAGTAAGACTTCTATTATGAATATGATACACTTTACATCATGAAAGAATTTAAGCTGCACAAAGATGATTCAAGCGGATGTGCAATATGCACAATAAGTTTTCTACAGCAAAATACAGATGTGGTCATTTAGCTCTTTTACCAGACAACTTTTTTTGCAAAATAAAAAAATTTGTTGACTTAAAATTGCTTGAAATGTTATCTTGTTGGTAACAAAAGCACGGTGAAGTGCTTGCTACCACACGAAAAGGCAAAACAAAAAAGGAGAGTAAAATGATGAAAAAGCGTATTGCGGCGTTGGTCACCGCCGGTGTCCTTGCTTTGTCGATGCTTACCGGCTGCGGAAGCAAACAGGAGAGCTGGAAAGTTACCTGCCCGTGGGCACCGTCTGGTGTAGCAGCGATGGTCAGCCAAAAGGCTGCTGCCAAGTCCCCTGATTATTCTGATAATAAAATCACACTGGTTGCTGAAGCCGTCAAGGGCGATGCTGCTACTGTCAACACTTGGGTGTCCAGTACTAAGGCAAATGATAAGGAACTGGTCTTCGCCGGTGAGGGTCTGTTCGCCATTACCGAGACTCTGGATCCGGCCAAGCTGCAGTTCAGCTACGACGATTTCGAGTTCGTGGAGAACTTGTACTCCTCCGTCTTCGTCCTGTCCGCTGATTCTTCACTGAACCTCAAGAATCTGGACGATCTGGAGGCCTATGTCAAGGCAGGCAACCCCGTATCCGTAGCCGTTAACGGCGCTACCGGCTCCGAGGCTTTCCTGGCAGCGGCTCTGTTCGGCTCTATGGGTGCCGGCGACCAGCTGAAACTGACTCCGTACCAGTCCGCTGCGGAGGCTGCACAGGCTGTAGCTAAGGGTGAAACGAACTTCGCGGTCTCTCACCAGTCTCAGATTCTTGAGACCTACCAGCAGGGCGGCGTTGATGTGGTTTGCGCATTCGATGACAAGGCTATCGAAAACGGCCCCTTCGCAGGCGTTGAGGGCGTTGGCTCCAAGGGCTACCCCTACTTCCGCAACCGCTGCTTCGTCATGGCTCGCAAAGGTACTGACGCCGCAAAGGTTGCCGAGCTGAAAGAGCTGTATGATAAGATCCTCGCCGATGATGAGATGGTCGAGTGGCTGAACGACACTATGCTGCTGGAAGTCGATACCATGACCGAGGACGATGTGAAAGCTCACATTGAGAACGTCAAGAGCATCGTCGAGCAGTATAAGGACATCGTGGCAGGCTGATAAAAAGTCCTCATAGCGACAAAAAGCTGAAGCAGGGGGAAGGGGATGACCCCGTCCCCCTGCTTTTATATTTAAAAAGGAGTGGAAACAGGTGAAAAATCTGATAGAACGCATCGAAGCAAGACTGGATGACTGGGGCGCGAAGCTCGAGAAGAAGAACATCGAGTACCCTGTTGATTTGATCTGCGGCATTCTGTTTCTGGTCATTGGCATCGTGCTGCTGCTCATCATGCCGCAGCAGGTGCAGATCTCGGAAAAAGACGTTGTGAATGGCCGCGCTTTCCCGACGATGCTGATTTGGCTCATGCTGGCCATGAGCGCCCTTCTGGTGGGCCGCGAGGCATACAACATGGTGATGCACCGCCCGACCAAAACTAAAACGCTGAATCTTTTGGTGGAAACAAAAGCACTCGTCATCGTCCTCATTCTGGTGGTCACTTATCTGCTGGCAGAGGTCACGGATCTGTTTGTTGTGGGCGCTGTATTCTGCGCACTGGCATTTCTGGTCTTTTTCCGCTGCAAGAAACCCCTTTACTATGCCATCACAGTTTCAATGGCTGTGTTGATTTGGGTCGTATTCCACTTTGTGCTGAATGTTAGTTTCTGAGGAGGCAGAATATGGGTTTGTTTGACTTTATCGGCCCGGCCTCCGGGCTGCTTTTCACCCTCGAAAATATCATCTGGATAAACCTCGGCGTCTTTATTGGCTGCGTGTTCGCGGCCATCCCGGGATTAAGTGTTATCCTCTGCATCATCCTATTCCTGCCTGTCACTTATACCATGCGTGCGATTCCCGGCATGATGTTCCTGTTGGGCATTTACTGCGCAGGTGGCTATGGTGGCTCGGTATCGGCTATCCTTATCAACACGCCGGGTACGCCCCACGCGGCGGCTACTATGCTGGACGGCTATCCGCTGTCCAAAATGGGCCGCACTAAGGCGGCGTTGAAAATTGCACTTTATGCATCTACCTTTGGCGGTATCTTCTCTGCGTTGGTGCTGCTCTTCCTCGGCCCTCAGGTCGCAAAAATTTCGGCACAGCTCGGCACGGCGGAGTACTTTATGGTCTGCCTGTTCGGCATGACGATTATTGCAGGCGTTTCTGGTAAGAGCCTTGTCAAGGGCATCATCGCCGCCTGCCTTGGTTTGCTTATTTCCTGTGTGGGCGCAGACCCCATGACCAGCTATGACCGCTTTACATTTGGTATTCCCCGTCTGTATCTGGGTCTTGACCTTGCCGTTACCCTCATCGGTTTGTTCGCACTGGTGGAAATCATTGGCAAGGCAGAGCTGAAGCGGAATGAGTTGAACCTTCACGCCGGAAAAATCGGCAATGATGACGGCAAAATCACAAAAGATGAATACAAGCGGATGTTCCGACCAGTGCTGATGGGTTCTATCATCGGTTCCTGTGTTGGTATCGTACCTGGCACGGGTGCGTCGGAGGCCTCGTGGTTCTCCTACAACACTGCGAAGAACCTGTCCAAGCATCCCGAGGAATTCGGCCACGGTTCTGTGGAGGGCGTTGCGGCTGCTGAGTCTGCCAACAATGCCGTCTGTGGCGCGACCCTGATTCCCTTGCTGACGCTGGGCATCCCCGGCGACGGCTGCGTGGCCATCATGTTGTCGGCCCTGATGATAAATGGCCTGAACCCCGGTCTCTCGCTGTTCACCACCGACGGCGCTATCATGTATGCCATCATGCTGGGCCTTATCCTCGTGAACATCTTCATGTTCCTGCAGGGCAAATACCTGACTAGCCTGTTTGCAAAGGTCGTCTCCATCCCTCAGCAGATCTTGACCCCCATCATCGTGATTTTCTGTTTCGCCGGTGCTTACTCGGTGAACAGCAGCTATTTTGATTTGAGCGTTGCGCTGGTGTTCGGCGTGATGGCGTGGTTCATGCGCAAGCTGGAGCTGCCCGCTGTCCCTGTGCTGCTGGGCATGGTGCTGGGCAATATGACCGAGACGAACTTCCGCCGCGCCCTGCTCATCTCGGACGGCAGCCCCAACATCTTCTTTGGCAGCGTGTTCTGCTGGATCTTCATTGCGCTGATCGTGGTGGTTATCATCGGCATCCTGCGCGGCAAGATGAAGGAAACGAAGAACGCGAAAGTGGAACAGTAAAAGGAGGTAAAGACCGTGGCATATAACATTATTTTCTACTTCAGTGACCAGCAGCGCTGGGATACCTGCGGCTGCTTCGGCCAGCCGCTCAACGTCACACCCAATCTGGACAAGCTGGCAGAGGAGGGCGTAAAATTTGACAATGCTTTCTCTCCCCAGCCGGTGTGCGGCCCTTGCCGCGCCCTGTTCCAGACCGGAAAATACCCCACGGAGACAGGCTGTTTCCGCAATAACCTGATGCTGCCCTCGAATATCAAGACTCTGGGCGAGTATATGGAAAAAGATGCCGGCTACGAAACTGCCTATGTCGGCAAGTGGCATCTGGCCTCGGATGGCGAGCTGGAAAAGAAGCCGACCATTGACCATACCATTACAGCCGTTCCGTTGGAGTTGCGCGGCGGCTACACCGGCTACTGGCGTGCAGCCGATGTGCTGGAATTTACCTCCCACGGCTACGACGGCTATGTGTTCGACGAGAACAACAACCGCATCGATTTTAAGGGCTACCGTGCTGACTGCATCAACCAGTTCGCGCTGGACTACCTCGACCAGTACACCGGCGAAAAGCCCTTCTTCATGACCGTATCCCAAATTGAGCCGCACCATCAGAATGACCACAACCACTACGAAGGCCCCAACGGCTCGAAGCAGCGATTTGCGGATTTTGTCCTCCCCGAAGACTTGAAGGCTCTGGGCGGCAATGCAGCAGAAGAGTATCCGGATTATCTGGGACAGTGCGCAAGCCTCGACGAGAACCTCGGCAAGCTGGTGGAAAAACTGAAAGAAAAGGGTCTGTATGAGAATACTGTTATCCTTTACGCTTCCGACCATGGCTCTCATTTCAAGACCCGCAACCGCGACGCCCATCTGAACGGATACGATGACTATAAGCGCTCGTGCCACGACGGCTGCCTGCATGTGCCGCTGGTCATCTGCGGCGGCCCGTTCAAGGGCGGCAAGGAAGTCACCGAGCTGGTCAGCACCGAGAGCATCCCCAAGACTCTGTTGGCTTTGGCAGGCGTGGATGTCGGCGACAAGATGATCGGCGAAAATCTGCTTGACGTTGTGGAAAAGAAAAATCATAATAGAGCTAATGAGGTCTACGCCCAAATCTCGGAGAGCCGCTGCGGCCGCTGCATCCGCACGGCAGATTATATGTACTCTGTCTATGCCCCCGGTGTCAATGGCGGCGAGGCTGCGGCATCTGATGTGTATGCGGACGACTTCCTCTATGATATGCAGAAAGACCCGTGGCAGCTGAACAATGTTGTCGCAGATCCTGCATACGCCGACGTCAAAGCGGAGCTTCGTGAGCGCTTGCTGAACTGGATACAGCACGCAGAAGGCACCCGCCCCACCATCACCGACTGAAAAGGAGCGTTTGCCCATGCTCTCGGCTGCTGAGAAAAAATCTGCTCAGGTATATCGTTGGCTTCTGGCTTATATCGACGAAAACAAGTTTTCTGGAAATCAACGACTGCCCTCGGAAAATGCACTCTGCCGAAAGCTGGGCGTCAGCCGGGAAACGATTCGAGTTGCCATTGACCGATTGGTGAATGAAGGAATCGTGTACAAAGTCAAAGGGAGCGGCACCTATTTCCACCGGGAAAAGGTGATGACGCGCGATTTGAACACCGAGGATGCACTTTATAAGATCGGCCTTGTTTTGCAAGGTCAGGATACGAGTGCAAATTCGGGATTAATCGAAGGGGTTCGCAGTGTCCTGACGCAGGAGCAGGTTGACCTCCATGTATTTCTGACCGATAACAAATTCTGCAACGAACGCCGCTGTCTGGAGACTGTGGTACATCAGAATTTTCACGGTTTCATCGTGGATGGTGTCAAATCGAGCATCCTCAGCCCAAATCTTGACTGCTACAAGGAGCTTTACCGACGTAAGATCCCGGTGATATTCTACAACAACTTCTATCGGAACTTGCGCTGCCCCCGCGTAACGATCAATGATATCGAATGTGCCCATCAGCTGATAGAACGCCTGATGGATGCCGGACACAGCCACATTGCAGGCATCTTCGTGTACGACAACTACCAGAGCGTAGAAAAGTTTCAAGGCATGGCGGAAGCGATGCGAAATCGTGGTTTGGAACTGAACGATGATTACATCAAGTGGTGTATTTCGGACGAAGCCCACAACGAAAGCTATGTCCGTTCCATTGAAAGATTTCTGAAGAGCATCCCTAAATGCACCGCTATCGTCTGCTGCAACTACATCATCTATCGGCTGGTCATGAAAACCCTGCAGAAAATGGGGAAGACTGTACCCGAAGATTATTCGCTGGTCTGTTTTGATTATTCCGAAGAAACTTATCGGCAGGAGGATGTTACCTGCTCCGTGGAGCAAGGCTTCGAGATGGGACGTCAGCTTGCGCTGCGGCTTATGGAGATGATTTCCACCGGCGAATGCGATGACCGGAACTACACTTATGTCATGAAGCCCATCCTCTACGATGGCCATTCCATCCGGAAGATCAAAAAGGTAAAATAAAGATTCTCCCGGAGGCAGTACTGCTCTCCGGGAGAATCTCTTTATCGGTTTTGTTGTGCCAGAAAATGTGCAGCAGTATGCAGGCGCGGAAGCACATAGGCAAAGAACTGCTTATACGCTGCGCAAAAGCGGTTGCTTCCAGAGGCATCCCAATCTCGCTTGCATCCGCCCCGGCAGAGCAGCTGATAAGCACATGCTGCGCATTCCGCCGGGCGTTTGCGGCCCTGTGCCAGAAATGTCTGGCTTGTGGGAGAATCAAGCGCATCTTCAACGGTACAGTGGCTCAGATTTCCCAGCTTCCACTCATCCAGAACATAAAAGTCACAGGGATAAAGGCTTCCGTCACCTTCTACGGTAAGATAATGTCCACAGGAACCGGAGGAAGCGCAGGAGGTAGGCGGCATTCCCAGCAGGATACGCAGATAGTCCTCAAAATTGCGAACGCTGATATAATTGCCTCGTTGCAGCTGCTGATACCAAGTATCAAAGACGCCGCACAGAAAACGACCATAAAGTTCCGGCGTTAGAGAATATGCCTGCCCTCCAATCGTATCAAGTGGGTCAAGACATGGGATGAATTGCAGATTGTGCTGTCCCAACTCGCAGAGGCTTTTGAAGGCTCGCTGCGGCTTTCTGGCCAGCTGTCCGGTCACAACACAGAGCAGATTCGTTTCGACCCTGTAGGCATCCAGCAGCGCAAGCGCATGAGTTACTTTATCCCATGTGCCCTGCCCAGCTGCGTCCAGCCGATAGAGATCATGGTTCTCCTGTGTGCCGTCCAGAGAGAGGCCTACGAGGAAAGAGTTGGCTTTGAAAAAGGAAGCCCACTCTTCATCCAGACAAATGCCATTGGTCTGGATGCTGTGGAACACAGAGATATTGCGCTGCATGGAACGCTCCGTTTCCAGAAAGAACCGGAAGAAATCCAACCCGGCAAGAGTCGGTTCGCCGCCCTGAAACAGAAAATGGACGCTGCCGCCTTCCTCTGTGGCTGCAAAAGCCTTTTCAACCAGTTCTCCTGCCATTTCATGGGAAAGCAGTCCCATATTTTTGCAGGCTCGGCTGTTGGAAACATCGTCATAAAAGCAGTACCGGCAACGCAGATTGCACAGGCTGGACGCTGGCTTGACGAGAAATGTATTATGTTTCATAGAGATTCCCTCCGTGCTTCGCAGTTCTTAAAACAAGGATACCGGAAAATACGGGCTTTCGCAAGCAGTAACAGTTAAAAGCTGTTTGAAATAGTAAGAAAACGAATATAGTTGTCCGAAAATCAAAAAAAGGAGAAGAAAACTTGTATGGATGAAAATAAAACATACGGTACACGGTTAGCACGGCTTTGGAAGCTGTTTTTGAGTACGCTGTACATTAGCAGCTTTACCTTCGGCGGCGGCTTTGTCATCGTGACCTTTATGAAGAAAAAATTTGTAGATGAGCTGCACTGGATCGATGAACAGGAAATGCTGGATATGACAGCGTTGGCGCAGTCCTCTCCGGGCGCAATCGCGGTCAATGCTGCAATTCTGGTAGGCTGGCAGGTAGAAGGCTTGATTGGAATGATCGTGGCAGTGTTGGGCACCATCATCCCACCTATGGTCATTCTTTCAGTCATTTCTGTGTTCTACAATGCTTTTGCCACCAATCGCTATATCGCGTTGTTACTCAAGGGAATGCAGGCTGGTGTGGCGGCGGTCATTCTGGATGTTGTATTCGACCTCGGCGGCAAGGTGCTGAAGACCCGCTCATGGGTGTATATTGCCCTGATGGTCGCAGCGTTTGTCGCAAATACGGTGTTTGATGTCAATGTGGTGGTGGTCATCCTTGCCGCTGCAGTATTCGGCGTGGTGCTGGCTCTGGTCCAGTGGAAAAAAGGTGGTGCAAAATGATCTACTTACAGCTTTTTCTCAGCTTTTTGCAGGTGGGTATGTTCAGCGTAGGCGGCGGCTATGCGGCCATGCCGCTGATCCAGAGCCAAGTGGTGGAACAACATGGCTGGCTGACGATGCAGGAGTTTACTGACCTCATCACGATTGCAGAAATGACCCCTGGTCCCATTGCGGTCAACTCGGCAACTTTTGTTGGTTTGCGTATCGCGCAGGTACCCGGAGCCATCATTGCAACACTAGGTTGCATTACACCGGCGCTGTTCTTTGTTTCACTTCTATCCTACATCTATCGTAAATACAAGGATATTTCTCTGCTGCAAAGTGTTCTGGCCTGCCTGCGTCCGGTCATTGTAGCGCTTATCTTTGGTGCAGGTCTTTCTATACTGTCTATGGTGGTGTTCGGAGAGAGTGCAAAGACGCTCGCCAACGTAGACTGGATCGGCATCGGCAGTTTTGCATCGGCATTTTTTGTCCTACGGAAGCTCAAGTGGAATCCCATCCTGACCATGTGCCTGTGCGGCGTGGCCGGGCTTGGACTTCACATTTTGCTCGGAATATAATCTTAAGACAATTTGTCTGTTGGAATCATGAAAATAAATCATTGGGCTTGCAATCAGGGCAGAACTGTGGTATATACATTATACGAAACATTGCTTAAGATGAACGTTCCACCGTTCAATGATGTGTAAAGTGAGGTGCCTGCCATGACCGCCGTGATCTATGCCCGCTATTCCTCGGACAACCAGCGCGAAGAATCCATCGAAGGCCAGATCCGGGAATGCACGGCTTATGCCGAGAAAAACGGCATCACCATCGTCAAGCACTATATTGACCGTGCTATCTCCGCCAAGACGGACAACCGCCCGGAGTTCCAGCAGATGATTAAGGACAGCGACAAGAAGCTGTTTGACATTGTGCTGGTCTGGAAGCTGGACCGTTTTGCTCGGAACCGCTACGACAGTGCCCGGTATAAGACCCAACTGAAGAAGAACGGCGTCAAGCTCATGTCTGCCACCGAGATCATCTCCGAGGGGCCGGAGGGCATTATTCTGGAATCTGTGCTGGAAGGTTATGCCGAGTATTATTCCGCTGACCTTGCCGAGAAGGTCGTGCGTGGACAGACCGAGAACATCCTGAAAGGCCGCTGCAACGGTGGCCGTGGAACCTTTGGGTACACGCTGGATTCCGAGCGGAAGTTCCACATCGACCCTCTCACCTCGCCTTTTGTGCTTGAATCGTTCAAGAAGTACAATGAAGGCTCCACAATGAAGGAGATTCGGGACTGGCTGAACGAAAACGGCATCAAGAACCCGGTGGGCGGTGCATTTACTTATAACAGCGTTGAACATATGCTCAAGAACCGGCGGTACATCGGAGAACTGAAATTCCGGGATGTGGTCGTGCCGGATGCTATCCCGCCCATCATTCCACTGGAACTGTTTGAGGATGTGCAGAAGAAAATCGCCAAAAACAAAAAAGCCCCTGCCCGTAGAAAGGCAGAGGATGACTATCTGCTCACCACCAAGCTGTTCTGCGGCTACTGTGGGGCGTTGATGTTTGGCGAAAGCGGCACAAGCCGGACGGGTGA
>NZ_JBBMEP010000037.1:0-9515 GCF_040096475.1 Faecalibacterium faecis
CGGACAGCTACGTTATCACCAAAACATTTGTAAATAATCGGCAGCATTTTTTGAACCAGCTTCTGAACGAAGAAACGCAATGCCGGGAAAGGACATTCCATATGAGTGATTCTACGTTGAAAGAACTTTGGCAGCAGGTCGCAGAAAAGAAAAGCTGTGAAGCAAAACAGAAAGAACTGACCGCCCAGAGAGATACGCTTGCTGATCGTCTGAAAAAGCTGGAAAAATCCAAGCTGGCGGAACAGGCTGATGTGGACCGTCTGGAGGGACACAGCCTTGCCGCATTTTTCTATCAGGTGATCGGAAAAATGGATGAAAAGCTGGACAAGGAACGGCAGGAAGCCTATGCAGCCCGCGTCAAGTACGATGCTGCTCTCCATGACCTTTCTTCCGTTGATGCCGACTTGGATCAGATTCAAAATAGACTGGCACGGCTGTCCGATTGCGAAAGGCAGTATCAAGCTGCTCTTTCCGAAAAAATCAAAAGTATCAAAGCATCTGCCCACCCTGCCGCACAGCAGGTTGCGGAAAGCGAAAGCCGTATTGCCGCGCTGAAAGTCCAAAAACGGGAGCTGCTGGAAGCTATCAACGCCGGAAAGACCGCCCTGCATACGGTCAATGAAGTTCTGGAAACCCTCGACAATGCCGAGGGCTGGAGCACATGGGACGTAATGGGCGGCGGTTTGATGGCCGATCTTGCCAAGTATGAGGAACTGGACGATGCACAGAAACAAATCGAACAGCTTCAAGTGGAACTGCGGCGGTTCAAAACTGAGCTTGCCGATGTTGAGATCACCGCAGACCTTCAGGTTACGGTGGACAGCTTTCTGAAATTTGCAGATTTCTTCTTTGACGGTCTCTTTGCAGACTGGGCGGTTCTGGATCACATCAATCAGGCACAGAGCAGGGTGGAAAACACCAAGGATCAAATCAAGCGAGTCCTTGCACTTCTGAAAAAGATGCGCGAAGATGTTGATGTCCAAATCGCTGACGAAAAAGAAAAGCAGGAGCAGCTTGCGGTGGAAACTGAGCTGTAGGGTTGGAGAGATTACTTTGTGTGCTCGGCGCAACTCGATCGTTTATCCGCCGAGAGAAAGCAACCGTGACCGCCTGTGCGGGATCATCGACACCATCCTTGCAGAGCAGCCGAAGGACTTTGAAGTTTTTCTTCAAAAGCTGATACAGCAGGGCTACGAGGTGAAGCGTGGCAAGCACACGGCGGCGAAGGGCAAGGAGCAGAAGATCAGCAGTGCCGACGAACTGCGGGAACGAGCAACGGCGGCGACAGAACGCTATCATGCCATGGGCGATTCCATCAAGGCGGCGGAAACGAGGTTGGCCGAAATCGCCGTGCCGCGCTTCGCAAGTTGGTATCCTCCGTCTATCTGGAAAGCGATTTGAACCTTCCATTCAGAAAAAGCGGAAAATTCTTATTCCAACTTGGGTATACTCCTGTTGTGTCCGACATGAAGAAAATCGTTCAGAAAACTGCCGCATTGTCTTTCCCCAAATGGGCGTTAGCCGTATGGGATATGGATACTTCAACATTATATATGGTCAAATACGACAGAAGTCATTGATTTTCTTTGTTTATCTGTGATACCATTCGTTACGAGACCAACGGCGTTGCTCTCTTCGCTTATGGTTGAGACTCCGGCACTCAAAGAAACTTTCCGAAAAACACAACGAGGTGACCATTTTTGAAACGTCGAACTTTTCTTGTTTGCACCGCTGCACTTTTTTGCAGTGCGTTTCTGGCAGTGGGCTGCACTCAAAAAACCTCTCAGCCCGTCCTTCAGCAAATTGAATACTCCAATTTGGCAGATTCGGATACACAAGCTCTTCTTTCCAAGCTTTTGCAGGATGCCGGCGTATCCGACCTACGGATACAGACCTTCTTTGATCATGTGCAAAAGTTCAACAATGCTGTAGACCCGGCATGGCTCACCACAGGGTTTGAAAATGCCAAGCCTTCGGATCTGAAATACGATCCTTACTCCATGCAGGACGCATGGACGGAAAAATATGACACCTTCCCCGGCTGGAACTGTCGGATTACCGCTTGTGGGCTGTTTGGTGATTTTATCACTGTCACGGGCAAGGCAGACCTTGACTCAGCCGAGGACACCCTGTTTATGGACTATGAAACACTGGATTCTGATCCAGAATCCCTTTGCGGCGACGAACGGCAAAAGTTTGATGCGCTGTTCGCCCCGGTTAAAACCACTAATACGACCGATATTCCTACCCATTTGAAAACGATTCAGCAGGAATGGAAGAAACGCGGTTTCTCCTTCGTGGACGATGATAAGATCCGTCTCGTCTCCGTAGTCCTGCACGATCAGTTCTCTGAAACGGACAATTCTCTTATGATCGGTCATGTCGGTGTTATGCTTCCCACATCGGATGCGGTATATTTTGTCGAAAAGGTCGCTTTTCAGGAGCCGTATCGCTTGTTGAAGTTCAAAAATCGGACCGAGTTGAGCGATTATCTGATGCTGAAATACGACAACTCGTGGGGACAGGATACTGCCCACACCTTTATTATGGAAAATTCAGACCTGATGGACGGCTGGCGCATTCTTGACGAACAGAAAGACGCAAGCTAAAAATCTCATTCATTGGGAGCCGTCCAATCTGACAGACCATTCGCCCTCTGATGCCAAAAAGACGCTGCAACCTCTTACCCAGAGGCGGCAGCGTCCTTTTTATATTGGAATGTTTTTGTTCGCAGGGGAACTCTGGGCTTATGACAGGGTATGTATAATGTGCAGAGCCATATCAGCATTTTCTTTGTCCACAAACACCTCTGTGACATACTGCGGTTTTATGCCGAGAGTTCCAATTCTCGCTTGGTCAAATGTGTTATGCCG
The DNA here is from genome assembly GCF_040096475.1 of Faecalibacterium faecis. Taxonomy (NCBI): domain Bacteria; kingdom Bacillati; phylum Bacillota; class Clostridia; order Eubacteriales; family Oscillospiraceae; genus Faecalibacterium; species Faecalibacterium faecis. The sequence continues at coordinate 2,874 of NZ_JBBMEP010000037.1, forward strand.
ATTGACATCTTTGGATTTGCAATAGAATTTAATTCCAGCTGCCGCCAACGCATCCGTGATGCGATTGCATTGGTAAGGGTCAGAAACTGTTGCAACTAGCGATTTGAAAAAATGCTCTAACATAAAGAGACCTCCTTGTATACACTCTAATCTCGTACAAAGCCATCCGGCACATAATGGTCGCTGTATCCATTCGGGAGCTGTTCCATGCAAAGTTCCTGCTCTCCATGATGGATTCATCCGTTGAGTCGTAGACTTGTTGGCTGTGGATCGCATTTTTTATCGGCATGGTTCTACTCTCCTTATTTATAAGGAATCTTTCTCATTTTTCAGTAGATTTTTCCAGATTCTTTCGGTACTGTGCCGGACTGACACCATACTCTTTCTTGAATACCCGGCTAAAATAGAGTGGGTTATCATACCCTACGATCTCTGCAATTTCTCCAATATTGTATTCGGTGTTCTCCAATAAGCTTTGTGCATTTACCATCCGAAGGGACAGGATGTATTGTGCAGGGCTTATTTTCATGTACAGCTTAAAATTACGGATAAACCAGTTCGTACTGATATGCAGCGATTCTGCGTAATCGTCTACACTGACCTTTGTATTATAATTCTCGTTAAAGTAGGCAACGGCGGCTTCGATTTCTTCGGGGATGCTTGTAGTTGTTTTCTCGCTTTCCTGCTGTTGCCTGCTTACTAAAAGCAGAATGATGTTGAAGAGAGAAGCAATATAGTCTTCATAGCCATATTCACATTGTTGCAGTTCCCGGATGATCTTTCGGAACAGCATTTTGTAATCCGGCAGTGTGCCGCTGTAAAAAACGTGCTTGTCCAATGGTATTCCGTGATAGTTCAGGATGTTTTTGACATCGTATCCTGTAAAGTGAATCCAGAACACCTCTGGATGATCTTCTACATAGTAGACATACTTCTGGATTTCTTTCGGCTGATAAAGCACCATGTGTCCAGAAGTCACCACTTCCTCAACACCATCGAACCAGAAGTGTGCTTTACCAGATGCCACATAGAGGATTTGATAGTCTCTGCGACCCTTTGCCCAAAAAGTAGGTAGCTTAGGGCGTTTTTTCAAGCGATAAGTGCCGCAGCTGCCTACGACCAGCGGCTTTGAGTAGTCTTTGAAATCCAAACGGGAGTTGTTCAAATATCCTGAGTTGAAATACATCCCTGCGTCCTCCTCATCTTCAGAGATTTTACAGCGATTTGGTAAATGTTCTATCAAAAAATTACAAACTCTTTGATTTTGTGCATATTCTGTTCCATCTTGTCTATATCTTTTCGTTCCATTAGATTCTATAATATTTTCAGACGGAACGCAAGAGATTTGGGCAACTTGCGTAATGAGAATTCCAGTCTGAAGTGCGCAGCAGATTGGTCGCGCCCACACAAAACAAGCAAGATGGGAGAAAGCACAATGACTGAAAAACGTTATCTAAAGTGGTATAATAAAGTCGGCTATGGTTCAGGCGATATTGCAGGCAACGTGGTGTATGCATTCCTGTCCTCCTTCGTCATGATCTATCTGACCAACACCGTTGGCCTGAACCCCGGTATTGTCGGCACTCTGATTGCAGTTTCCAAACTGCTGGACGGTGTGACGGACATTTTCTTTGGTTCTTTGATTGACAAAACGCATTCTAAGATGGGCAAAGCCCGTCCTTGGATGCTGTACGGCTACATTGGCTGTGCCATTACGCTGGTGGCAATTTTCGCCATCCCGACCAATCTGGGACAGTTTGCACAGTACGCATGGTTCCTGATCGCATATACTCTGCTGAACGCTGTATTCTACACTGCCAACAACATTGCTTACTCTGCACTGACTGCTCTCGTCACGAAGAACAGTGCCGAACAGGTCGAGATGGGTTCTTGGCGTTTCATGTTCGCCTTTGCCACCAGCCTGCTCATCCAGTCTATCACGCTGGGTGCTGTTACGGCATTGGGCGGTGGTGCTGCCGGTTGGCGCACTGTTGCAATCATCTACGCCATCATCGGTCTGCTTGTCAACACCCTCTCCGTTTTCTCCGTGAAGGAACTGCCGGAAGGCGAATTGGTGGATACCACCGACAAAAAGGAAATCGAGCAGGACGAAAAGTACAATCTGGTTCAGGCTGCAAAGCTGCTTGCTGGTAACAAATATTATATGATGATTTGCGTCACCTACATTTTGCAGCAGATCTACGGTGCCATGATCAGCATGGGCACCTACTATGCAACCTACATCCTTGGCAACCAGAATCTGTTCGGTGTATTCTCTTGGGCAATCAACATTCCTCTGATCATCGCACTGGTGTTCACCCCGACCTTGGTTGCAAAGTGGAATGGAATGTATAAGCTGAATGTAATGAGCTATACTCTGGCAACGATTTCTCGTGCACTGGTTGCTGTAGCTGGTTACATGGGCAGCGGCAATGTGACCTTGATGCTGCTCTTTACTGCAATCGCAGCTCTTGGTCAGGGTCCTTGGCAGGGCGATATGAACGCTGTGATCGCAGCCTGCTCTGAGTACACTTGGCTGACGAAGCACAAGCGTGTGGACGGAACGATGTACTCCTGCACTTCTCTCGGTGTGAAGCTGGGCGGCGGTCTGGGTACTGCCATCACCGGCTGGCTGCTGGCAGCAAGCCATTTTGACAGCGCTCTGACCGTTCAGCCGGATTCCTGCATCAATATGCTGAAAATCATGTATCTGGTGATCCCGTTTGCTCTGGATGCCATTATCACCTTCATTCTGTCTCATCTGAAAGTTGAAGAAGCAAATGAAAAACTGCGTGAAGCAGTCTGATAACAAGTCATTATCATTTCTCCTTCATCTGCTGTTCCCCGGAGGAATCCAGCGATTCCTCCGGGGAGGCTGGAGAAATATTATAAAATTATAAAAGGTAAATGAGGAAATACTATGGCTGCATTTGATTTTGCAAAAGTAAAAGACCCCACCTTTTTCAAGGAAAACGTGCTGAATGCTCATGCAAGTTTCCGTACTTACGCTTCCCGCGAAGAATATCGGACAGGCTCCTCTTCTTTGGCGATGAAGCTGGACGGTATCTGGAAATTCGCCTACGCAAAAAACTACACCAGTGCCATCCCCGGCTTTGAAAAGACAGATTACGATTGCAGCGGCTGGGATGACATTCATGTTCCGGCACACATCCAGATGGAGGGCTACGACATTCCCCAGTACGCGAATATTCAGTATCCGTGGGATGGCCGTGAAGAAGTACAGCCGGGTGAGATCCCGCAGCGGTTCAATCCGGTGGCAAGCTATGTAAAATACTTCGAGCTGCCGGAATCCATGCAGGGCAAGCCCGTCCACATCGAGTTCGAGGGTGTGGAAAGCGGCATGGCTCTTTGGCTGAACGGGTCTTATGTGGGCTACACCGAGGACAGCTTCTCCGCACACGCATTCGATCTGACTCCCTATCTCCAGCTGGGTGTGAACAAACTTGCTGTGCAGGTGTTCAAGTGGACTTCCTCCAGCTGGTGCGAAGATCAGGACTTCTTCCGCTTCTCCGGCATCTTCCGCAGCGTATGGCTGTACGCCATCCCCACCGTGCATCTGGAAGATATATCCGTCAAAACGCTGTTTGCCGGGGATGATTTTACTCATTCCACGCTGGAAGTTGCATTGCAGGTGGAGGGTAAGGGCGCAGCCCGTCTGACCCTGCGCCGCAGTGAACTGGAAGTGTTCTCCGAAAAAATCGCACTGAACGGCGGTTCTGCTCTGTTCAGCCATGCGGTGGAGAACCCCTACCTGTGGAGTGCAGAGGACCCGGCTCTGTATGAACTGGAAATCGAGCTGCTGGACGATGCAGGCCATCCGGCAGAGGTGACCGGGCAGAAAGTCGGTTTCCGCAAGTTCGAGTTGAAGAACAATCGGATGCTGCTCAACGGCAAGCGCATCGTGTTCAAGGGTGCCAACCGTCATGAGTTCAGCTCCATTACGGGTCGTGCTGTGGGCGTACACACCCATGAGGAACTGCTTCGTGATATCATCACCATGAAGCAGAACAACATCAATGCCATCCGTACCAGCCATTACCAGAATCAGGATGCACTGTACGACCTGTGCGACGAGTATGGTCTGTATCTGATCGCAGAGAACAATCTGGAATCCCATGGCACCTGGGATATTCATCAGGCTGGCATTCGCGGCATCGAGGGCGTTTTGCCCAATGATAAGCCGGAGTGGAAAGCTGTCTTGTTTGACCGCATGAATTCCACTTACCAGCGTGACAAAAACCATCCTGCTGTTCTGATCTGGTCTCTGGGCAACGAATCGTTTGGCGGTGAGACCCTGCTCCAGATGGCAGAGATGGTCCGCCGCTTTGATGACACCCGTCTGGTGCATTACGAAGGTGTGGTCAATGATCCCCGCTTCCTCGATACCACCGACATCGAGAGCCATATGTACAGCACGGTCAAGGACATTAAAGAGTATCTGGCACAGGGCGATAAGCGGCCTTATATCGAGTGCGAATACTCTCATGCTATGGGCAACTCCAACGGTGCTTTGCACAAGTACACGGAACTTGCCGACCAGAAGGACTGCGGCTATCAGGGTGGCTTTATCTGGGATTACATCGACCAGTCCATCTGGAAAAAAGACCGCTACGGCAAGTGGTTCCAAGCCTACGGCGGCGACTTCGGTGAGCGTCCTACCGACTATAATTTCAGCGGAAACGGCATTGCCTACGGTGGTGACCGTGCTCCTTCTCCCAAGATGCAGGAGGTCAAGTTCTGCTATCAGAACATCGCCGTTTCCATCGACAACTCTGGCTTTGAAGTCTGGAACAAGAACCTGTTCACCTCTACGGATGCTTTCGACTGCGTTGCACTGCTGCATCGTGATGGAAAGTTGTATCGGCAGCAGGAACTGACCAATATTGATGTTGCTCCCGAAGAGCGTTCCAGCTTCCCGCTGCCGTTTATGGTTCCTGCGCTTCCCGGTGAATATGCAGTGTCCATCAGCTTCCGTTTGAAGGAGGACACCAGCTGGGCAAAGAAAGGTCATGAAGTCGCCTTTGGACAGGGTGTGATCGCTGTGGTTCGTTCCATTCCCAGCAAGAAGGTCACGCCGTTTACCGTTATGCACGGTACACACAACATCGGTGTCCGTGGTGAGAATTTCGATGTTTTGTTCTCCGATCTGAATGGCGGCCTGACTTCCTACCGCTATGCCGGCAGGGAGATGATTCAGGAGATTCCCCGTCCCAACTTCTGGCGCGCTCCCACCGACAACGACTGCGGCAACAACATGGGCGGCGTTCGCGGTCAGTGGAAGCTGGCAAGCCTGTACGCTACCGCCAAGGGCATCGGCAAGGAGATCCCGTCTGTTCATGGCGGCACCATCCTCCAGAACCCCACCTGCGAGGTGGAAGCCGACAGCGTTGTCGTGACCTATCTCTATAACCTCCAGACCAGCCCCGCAGCAGAGTGCAGCCTGCAGTACCGTGTGTTCGGTGATGGCCGCATCCAGACCACCCTGCACTATGACCCGGTGGAAGGACTTGCAGCAATGCCGGAGTTCGGCGTACTGTTCAAGATCGACGCTGACTACGACACGGTGGAGTGGTACGGAAACGGCCCTGCGGAGACCTACTGGGATCGTCAGCATGGTGCAAAGCTGGGCATTTACCAGAACAAGGTCGCAGACAACATGGCACAGTACCTTGTGCCGCAGGAGTGCGGTGCAAAGACCGCTGTGCGCTGGGCAAAGGTAGTGGACCGCAAGGGTCGCGGGCTGCTGTTTACCGCGGATGCCGCAAAGCCCATGTTCTTCTCTGCGCTACCCTACACTCCCCATGAAATGGAGAGTGCCAAGCATCCTTACGAGCTGCCCCCGGTCCATTACACGGTCATCCGTGCTATGGGCGAGCAGATGGGCGTTGGCGGCGATGACAGCTGGGGTGCCAATGTCCACCCGGAGTATATTCCTGATGTAACCAAGCCTGTGGAGTTCACCTTTACGTTCCGTGGCATCTGATGATTGCCCGCAAATGAGATGTTCTCTGTGAAAAAAGCGAAAAATCAGCCTGAATCTGAACCAGCCGAACTAGCATCCCTTGTTGGAGAGCGGATCAGAAAGATCCGCAAAGAAGAGGGGTTAAGCCTAGAGCTTTTTGCTTTAAGCCATCAATGAGCCACCAGCCGCAAGTGCATGGCGGAAAGCTTCCGCGCCCTTGCGCCTGATATAAAATGGAATCCTGATTTTCCCGCCCGAATTTGCCACGGTGGGACGATCAAAGGAGCGTGCGTTTGAACAAAAAGAAAAAGTCCACAAACACTTCCCCTTATCCCGATGAAGTCATTGACCGTCTGGCGCGGGCATTCTACCCGGCCATCCTTGTCTGCTGGAACAGCGCGGAAGGCCAGCGGTCACTTGTCGGGGCGGAGGCCCCTCCATCTTGCTAACGCAAGACCGTTCGGTCGCTTAAAAGCCCCACTGGGGCTTTCATTGCTTCGCTGCGCTGCGCAAACGCGAGCTTGCCTATGGCAGGCAGAGCAGGCTCATCATGCAAACAACGAAAAACAGGAAGTTCCCACTTGCTGGGTATCCGTAAAACAGTTTTCGAAAAATGACACGGCAACTGCCTGTCAGGATTGGTTACGGAGTACCCGGCT
>NZ_JBBMEP010000038.1:0-8047 GCF_040096475.1 Faecalibacterium faecis
GCGAAGTCATTTATCAGCTTCTCGGCGGCTTGCCGGGGGTTCAGGTCGAACAGCTTGGCGGTGAGGTCGATGGCATCTCCATTGGCTCCGCAGCCAAAGCAGTAATAATAGGTGTCATTCAGCTTCATGCTGGGGTCGCTGTCGGAATGGAATGGACAGCACACCATGCCATGGCGGTCGGGCTCCATGCCGTACATCTCTCCCACTTGCCGAACGGTGATGGCGGACTTGATCTTTTGATACAGGCTCAAGGGCATTTCTCCTTTGTTTCGTGCGTTGCACCAGAGACCCCAAAGTGGGAACTCTGGTGTTTTTTGTTTCCTGCCTGAATATACGGGGAATTTTGCAGAAAGAGCAAAAAAGCGGCAAAACTGCAACGGAAAAAGAAAAATGCCCTCACTGGTTGCAGGACTGCAACAGCAAGGGCGGAGAGGTAACCGTATATTGAACAAAACGGCAGAGCGTATTATAATGAGAAAAAAGATCAAAAAGGAGGGCCGACCACATGGCGCAGGAATATCTGCCCGCACCGTCCAACGTCCGTCTTGCGGACTTGATGAAAGAGCACAACATCAGCCAACCAGAGCTTGCCAAGGAGATCGGCTGCTCCAAGAGCACCATCAGCCGCTTCATCAGCGGTGCGAAAGGAACCCTGACCCATGAGCAGGTGCTGAGGATTGCAAGGCTGTTCAACGTGTCCACGGATTTTCTGCTGGGAGAAACCAACATCCCCGACCGCAAAAATTACGACATTGCCGAACTGGGCTTGTCCGTAGAAGCTGCAAAGAACCTCTACACAGGGCGTGTCAATACAGAGGTGGTCAACCTGCTGCTGGAAAACGCCCGCTTTGCAGAGCTTACTTACCGCATAGCGCAGTATTTTGATGATACCTTTGCATCCGGTATCGCGGCACAGAACGCCATGCTCACGACATTGAGCACCCTGCTGCGCACAAGGGTCAAGACCCCGGAGGCAGCCAAAGCCGCAAAGGACATCAGCCTTCGGAGAAAGCCGGTGTATCAAGGTGATCTTGATGACATTGAAATGTACTTCATGGCGGCGGTCAAGGAAATCAAAAAGGGTATCGGGAGCCATTACGCCGAACAGGAAGCCATGAGCAAGAAAGTGGCAGAGAAGATGTTCACCGAATTGACTAAAGGGCAGGATGTGCAGCACCCAACGATTACGGCAGAGCAGTTGACAGATGCAATGTTGGACAGCGTTTCGGGCATGGAAGGAGCTACGCCGGAAGCGCTGGAACAGCTGCGGAACGGTCTGCTGGGAATCTTGCAGTCTGCCGCAGAGCAGGAAAACGCCCATGAAGCAGACGAATGAACGGCTTTGTGCGCTGGCGCAAAAAGGCGATGCTGCCGCGCTGGACAGCCTGATCGACAACAACAAGTCCTTTATTGGCAAGGTGGCAAATGACCTTTTCCGCAGCATGAATCTGGCACAGTCCGGCCTGAACCTTGACACGGACGATTTGAAACAGGCGGGCAATCTGGGCTTATGGAAAGCTGTGCCGAAGTTCGATGCGGCGCGCGGCATGAAGTTCCTGACCTACGCGGCTCCTGCCATCCGCAACGCCATGATGGACATGGTTCGGGATGCCTTTACTGCTTTTGAGCAGCGGATGGTGACGGAGGATAAGGACGGTATCTGTTACCAGCGTGTTTCGCTGGACGATGTTCTGCCGGGAGAGGAACAACTGCGGCGCATCGAAGCCATAGCCGACCCCTACGCCATGCAGCCGCAGATCATTATGGAAGAGCAGGAATCGCGCCGAGAACTGTACGATGGGCTGAAACGGCTGACCCAACGGGAGCAGACCTATCTGCTGTACCGCTATGGCTTCACTGATGGCGAAGAGCATCCACTGATCGGCACGGCGATATACTTTCACCTGACAAAAGGCCGCGCCAAAAAGACGGAGGAACAGGCCATGGATAACCTGTGGCTGGAACTGCCGTGGTGGTTTCTTTGAATAAAAAGAAAAAAATCGTGATTGTGCTACAAGCTTTCTGGAAATTTATGTGCAACCATACGATTTTGAAAAAAATTGTGGACGGATGAAATAAAGCGGGCTTAAATTTCGTTGTTTTAAAAAGGATTTGTAAGAACTTCTTTTAGAACGTATATAGGAGGCCTTTTTATGTTAGAACAATTTTTCAAATCACAAGTTGCAGCTGTTTCTGACCCCTACCAGTGCAATCGCATCACGGATGCGTTGGCGGCTGCGGGAATCAAGTTCTATTGCAAAACTAAAGATGTCAATCGGCGTAATACGTTCGATCAGGCAAGAATTGGAACTCTAGGTATAAAACCAAAGTATATCACAGAGATATTTGTAGACAAAGAAAATGCAGATATGGCACTGCATATTGTACACACGCTAAAGTAAAGTCTGCGATATCATAGTTCTTACAGCGTGATATGTTTTCAGTTGACTGGAGAAAAACATGAAAAGAATTTGCATTGGACTTTTGACCGCACTAGGGTGTATTGCTGTAGCTACGGCGTTGATTGTTCGGCCATTTAGCAAAAAATCCATCCAGTCTTATGTACTGCGAAATCAGGATGAGCTGACAAACTATGCGCGGAAAGTGATAGAAGAACATCCAATGGGACCGCTAGAGTGGAATGGATGGAAAGTATATTATTACGCAGATGATATGGTGGAATTTTGTACAGGCTCTTTCGGGCTCATTCCGAGTACTACATATAAGGGCTTTTACTATTCTGAAGATGATGAACCACATGGCTTTCAAGATGTTCCGGTTGAGTTTGTAAAAAGTGGAAATGGATGGTCGTGGGCAGAATCAGAAGGTGATAATACACAATATACTGAACGAATTGCAGCACATTGGTATTGGTATGAAGCAAAATTTTAGAAGTCGGAGAACCTGAAGTTATGTATAACAATAGACGAAATAACCGATTTAGTATATTTATTGCCGCTATTATTGTAAGCCTGCTGGTTCTTCTCACAGGATGCGCATCTACCAAGAAGGAAACTGATTTAGCTAAGCCCGTTGCAGAGGATAGCTCAAATCCAGTCACTTTAACAGTCTACCTTACCGCTCACTATGCAAATCCTGATACACATTGTCCTATCTATGAAAAACTGCTAGATTATCAAAAAGAGAACCCGAATATCACAATACAGTTCGTATCGCCAAAAGAGGGTGATACCGCAGAGCGTGAGGCAGAGATTCATCAGCTAAATACGGAAATCCTTTCAGGCAAGGGTCCCGACCTTTTTATTATGGAAGGAAACCGATTGACGAATGTTAATCTATTTCCAGATATTGAAAAGAGTATGATGAATGGAGCTTTTCTCGATCTTACCGATGTAATGGATTCAAACGAATTCACAGCAGAGAATTTTTATATGCCTCTTTTAGATGCTGGAAAACTAAAAGGAAAACAGTATATTTTACCTTTGTGCTTTTCAGTTCCAGCTCTGACAAGTGCAGAAAGCGTTCTGAAAGACAGCGGATTTGATATGCAAGCCGCATCAAAAAGCCTTGCGGCCACGATGGATGAACTGCTGCGCGTCTACAAGGAAAAACCAATGCTGGTTGTGATGGACTTTAGCATGACAAGCGCGTTATCGCAGCCAATTATCGATTACAAGAATCACACTATTAACTTGGACACAGTTAGTTGTCGGCAAACATTAGCATACGAGAAAGAATTCCGTACGGGTGAAATTTCTTATGAGATGCAAAATGGTTTGTTTGACAGTTTCAATCCAGAAGTAGTCCAAGATTATTTTGCAAACGGTGAACCTTTTGCTAGTCTTGACCCAAGCTATATGACGGTGGGACTTCTTCGGCAGTGTGCAGCTCTTGGAATCAAAACCGTAACACTTCCCATTCCCAATGAGCTAGGCGGTGTTACTGCTGAAATCGGTTCTTACGCAATGGGAAATCGAAACACAAAGCATCCAGCAGAGGTAAAAGCACTTTTAGCTTATCTTCTTAGTGAAGAATGCCAGTCGAGTTCGGCGTTTGCAGATAAAGATATGTTTCCTGTCCGACGTGGATGTCTTAAAAAATGTATGGAAGCACAATATCAATTCAGTGTCTATGATGCATCCCATGAAAAAATAGGGCAAGAAGATATTGAAAACCGAAAAGAGATGTATGGTGACAATTTGACTGATGCACAGCTAGATCAACTTGAAACAATATGTGACAAGATCAATGCAGCGCAATATCACACAATTTGGTACCGTGCCTTGCAGCTTGATCAAAGTGAGGATGGCGGAAATCTTCTAAGCAAAACGATGGTTCAGTATTGGAATGATGAAATTACCCTTGATGAGCTTGTTGATCGACTTACTCCGCGGCTCAAATTGTACCTTGATGAATAAAATGAAAAAGAATCTTCAGAGCAATATCCTTCTTCTGCCGGCACTTATTGCCGGATTTTTTTGCTATCTGTTTCCAATCTTGATTGCTTTTGGGAAAAGTTTCTTTCTTGGAACAGGAACTGATTTTGTCGGCATACAAAATTATGTGGATCTTTTTGAAAATGAGGCATTTTCACTCGCTGTTAGAAATCTGTTTCATTTGTGGGCCATCATTGTACCCGTCAATTTGGTTATTGGCATTTTCATTGCGGAAGTTTATATAAAGCTCCGAAAAGAAAAACTTTGTCTGTTCTTCCTTGTTCCTTCAATACTTCCGGCAGCTTGTGTTGTGACAATTGCATCAAGCATCTTACAAAAGTCTCCTAGCCAGTGGGGTGAAACACCAGTTGCATTTTATGTGTTCCTTATAATTGTGTTATGGAAAACACTGGGATTCTCGATTTTGATTTTTATAGTTGCTATAAAATCCATAGAATCCGAGATCATAGATGCCGCCATGCTAGATGGAGTCAACCCTCTACAATGTTTTTGGTATATAAAGCTTCCAATCATAAAGAGTTCTTTATTGATTTGTGGAATCTTGACGATTTACAATAGCTTTCGATGTTTCCGTGAAGCCTATTTGATTGGTGGAAGTCATCCGAATGAGCAACTATATAGTATTCAACACTTTTTGCAAAACAATTTTATGAATATGAATTATGCACGGTTGGAAGCAGCATCTATCTTGGTTGTGATTTTTGTTGAAGCCTTTGTACTGAGTGGAATGTGTTTGGCGAGAAAAAAGAGGAATAACTGATGAACCCACGAAAAGAAGCTACATATAGGATGTTATCTTTGATAGCTGCTGTGATTTTTGTGCTGCCATGCGTATTTCTTGTTTTCCTGACATTTGAGATAAACCCAGATGACTTGTGGCAGATGGATTCTCTGATGGAATTCATTTGCGCCTATAAAAATACCGCGATTCTTGCAATTGCCGGAGTGCTTATTCAAATTATGATTGCACTGCCTGCAGGTTATGCGATTGCCAGAATCCCATCTCCGAAAGCGCAGACATTTTTTCTTTTGACCTGTGTTTTCTTTTTGCTTTTGCCGCAGCAAGCACTTATGCTCCCTCAATATCTGGTTCTGATGAATATTGGATGGTTGGATTCTCTTGAAGGGCTATTGATAATGACGGCTTTCCAGCCTTGGATGATTTTACTCTTTTGGTTCGCAGCAAAAAGAATTGACAGTAGCCTGTTCGATTCAGCAATTTGTGACGGCGCAAGTAACTGGGTGCTTTTTAGGAAAATTTATGCTCCAATTGTACGACCGTATGTTATGATTGCGGCATTCCTTTCTATCGCTGAGAGCTGGAATCTTTTGGAACAACCCATGACATTTTTGCAGAGCAAAGAAAGGTATCCGCTCTCTATGATTTTGATGCAGCTTTCAACGGATAATGCTGAATTAAAAAATGTCCTATGCTTGCTCTTTGCGGTTCCGCTGATGATTTTGTTCTGTACAATGGTAAAAAAGATAATCGATACATGAAAAATAAGAATGACTGGCTTGATTTCATTTCAGCAACAGGGCAGATATTTTGATTCTTGAACAATTCTGAAATAAATATGTTGTGCAATATGGAGAAATTTAATTATAAGTTTGGGAGTTGTTGATTTGCAACGCAAAATACGTTACAATAAGGCCGAGGTGATAACCATGGAAAAAACGATGACACTCAATCTTCGTGTCAACCCCACCGTTAAGCAGCAAGCCGAGGATGTGTTGAAGCAGCTCGGCATCCCGATGGCAACTGCCATTGATATGTACCTGCGCCAGATCACCCTGACTGGCGGCATCCCCTTCTCGCTATCCCTGCCGAAGGCTCCTGCGGCTTTGAACGCTGACACCATGACCGATGACCAGCTTCATGCGGCCTTGCAGGTGGGCATTAAGGAGATTCAGAACGGTGATGCCGTGGATGCTGCAAGCGCATTCGCACAGTTCAGGGAACAGCACAGATGAAGCAGTATGACGTGAAAATTTCTCGTGCAGCCCTCAGCGATATGGAGCAGATCTACGGCTACATTGCGGACCGTCTGCTGGAGCCTGACACGGCTATGGGGCAATACAACCGCATTGCAGAAGCCATCCAGTCGCTGAACATCCTGCCGGAACGCTGTGCGCTCGTGGAAAGTGAGCCGGAGCGCACCCAAGGACTGCGGCAGATGCTGGTGGACAACTACTTGGTGTTCTACATTGTGGGCGAGGATGCCGTGTCGGTGGCTCGTGTGCTGTACATCGCATCCGACCTTGTGCGCCGCCTGCGGAGAATGAAGTGAAAGGGGTGTTTGCATGACCGCCGTGATTTACGCCCGCTATTCCAGCGATAACCAGCGCGAAGAATCCATCGAAGGGCAGATTCGTGAATGTACGGCCTACGCCGAAAAGAACGGCATTACCGTGGTCAAACACTACATTGACCGTGCCCTTTCCGCCAAAACCGATAACCGCCCGGACTTCCAGCAGATGATCAAGGACAGCGAAAAACGGCTGTTTGACATCGTGCTGGTCTGGAAACTCGACCGTTTTGCCCGGAACCGCTATGATTCAGCCCACTATGAGTACCAGTTGGAACGAAATCATGTCAAGCTGGTATCTGCCACGGAGCCTATCTCTGACAGCCCTGCGGGTATCATGGTCAAGAGTATGCTCACCGGCATGGCTGAATACTACTCGGCAGAACTTTCTGAAAAAGTTGTGCGCGGCATGACCGAGAATGTTCTGAAGGGCAAGTACAACGGCGGCACGATTCCCATTGGTTTTAAGGTGGATGAGGAGAAGTTCTTTCAAGTCGACCCGCTGAAAGCTCCCTTTGTGGTAGAAGCCTTTCAGCGGTACAACGATGGCGCAACTATGAAAGAACTGATGAACTGGCTGAACGACAGTGGCGTGACCACCAACCGTAATCAGAAGTTTACCTACAACAGTGTTCAGACGCTGCTGACGAACAAACGGTACATCGGAGAAAACCACTTCAAGGACATTGTGATGCCCGACAGCATCCCGGCCATCGTGGATAAAGATTTGTTTGAGGAAGTGCAGCTGAAAATCAAAAAGAACAGCCGCGCTCCTGCCCGTCACAAGGCCGAGGACGATTACTTGCTCACCACCAAGCTGTTCTGCGGAATGTGCGGCGCGATGATGTTCGGCGAGTGCGGTACGGGTAGAAACAAAGTCGTTCATCATTATTATAAGTGCGCCACCGCGAAGCGTTTCAAGATCTGCAAGAAAAAGACCGTCCGTAAAGAGTGGCTGGAAGATTTGGTCATAGCTGAAACCATGAAGCTGATTCAGGACGATGCCGTGATTGATGCCATCGTTGCAGAAGTGATGGAGTTGCAGGATCAGGAAAACACCACGCTCCCTTTGCTGGAAAAGCAGATGCGCGAGGTGGAGAACGGCATTGAGAATATGCTGAACGCTATCCAAGCGGGTGTGCTGACCAATTCCACCAAATCGCGTTTGGAAAAGCTGGAAGCCCAGCAGAAAGAGCTTGAAATTCGGATCGCTGAAGAAAAAATCGCTCGACCACGGTTGAGCGAAAATCAGGTTCGGTTCTGGCTGACCCGGTTCCGCAAGCTCGACCCGAACGTGAAAAGCCACCGGGAAACGCTTAT
>NZ_JBBMEP010000039.1:0-3257 GCF_040096475.1 Faecalibacterium faecis
AGTTCCTTTTCGGTCTTGGAGAGGGTTTTGTTGGTTTGGGTGAGGTGCTGCTCTTTCTGGTCAATCTGGGCGGTCAGGGCGTCCAGCCGTTCCTGCTCCCGCTGGACTTTGAACTGGGTGACGGTCAGGTGTTCTTCGGTGCTGCCGCGCTCGCCGCGCTCTACATCGGTGTACCCGGCATTGTGCATATAGTTGAAGAAATCGTCTTGCAGGATGCTGTACGACTTCTTCAGGACTGGCTTGCCGCTCTTTTGCAGGACAGGCTTTCCAGCATCGTCCAGCAGGGGCTTGGAAGCCCACTTCTTGCTTCGGCTGACCTGCATGACGGTCTCCTTGACGGTGCCGACCAGTGCCTTGTCCTTGTAGCGTTTCGACCACAGGATCTGCTTTTCCACCACAGGTACATAGACCACATGGAGGTGGTAGTGGTAGACCTCCCGGCCTAGTGCTTCGGTCATGGCACGGTTGATCTCGTCGGCGTGCATGACTGCCGAGAGGATATACTGCTCACCACACACGATCTGAACGGCTGCTTTGTAGGCATCCTCATAGAATTGCTTGGCGAACTCGTAGCCACCGTGATTGTCAAAATAGGCCGAGTTGACATCAAAGACAAGTTCGCAGTAGTGGGTGGCATCCGGCTTCAGGCCGCGCGTGGAAATGGTTCCAGCGGCTTCCAGTTGGGCAAATAGGTCAGTGTAGCTGGCGGTAGGCTTTTTGAAGTGGACGTTCCATGCAGTGCGCTGGGGGATAATGTCGGGGTTCCGATAGCTGTCCTTTTCGCGCTCGTTGTGCTGCTGGGTGTTGCCAACGGCTTTGTCTGAAACGGCGAGATTTCGGACACTGGTGCGGTCAACGCCATCGTTTCTTGCCAAAGGGCATCCCTCCTTTCAAGGTTCATCGAGAGGTGACGGGGAACGAAGATGCACTTCTTTGGAAGTGTAATAACCCACTATAACACTTTCATCCCTATGGGCTGCAAAGTGTAGTGGGCTCTTCGAGGACTCTCCGAGGGGGAACGTCTCCTGCGGGAGAGTTACAATCAAGTTCGCACGATGCGAACTTGATTGCTCCGTACGCATCCGAAAAAATCGCGTACGGACTTCAAATAACCTGTACGGTTCGTACGGCGTACGAAAATCTGAAATATAAACGATAATTCGTTTTAATTCGCTTCGATTCGCTGTACAAGTGCGTACAAGTACAGACCGTACAGGTTGTACGAACTTCTTCCGTGAAAAAATGCAATTTTTACGGGCAGGGGTGGACAAGCGGTTCGATGCCTACAAAACCCCGCACCCTGCGGCCACCGGGCAGGGCGGTGTTATGTGTTGCACCAGAGTACCCCAAAGTGGGAACTCTGGTGTTTTTTGCCTTGTGCCTGAATATACGGAAAATTTTGGAGGAAAGGCAAAAAAGCGGCAAAACTGCAACGGAAAAAGAAAAAAGCCCTTACTGGTTGCAGGGCTGCAACAGCAAGGGCGGAGAGGTAACCGTATATTGAACAAAACGGCAGAGCGTATTATAATGAGGAAAAAGCTCAAAAAGGAGGGCCGACCACATGGCACAGGAATATCTGCCCGCACCATCCAACATCCGTCTTGCGGACTTGATGAAAGAACACAACATCAGCCAACCAGAGCTTGCCAAGGAACTCGGCTGCTCCAAAAGCACCATCAGCCGCTTTATCAGCGGTGCAAAGGGAACCCTGACCCATGAGCAGGTGCTGAAAATTGCAAGGCTGTTCAACGTGTCCACGGATTTTCTGCTGGGAGAAACCAACATTCCCGACCGCAAGAACTACGACATTGCCGAGTTAGGCTTGTCCGTAGAAGCTGCAAAGAACCTCTACACAGGGCGTGTCAATACAGAGGTGGTCAACCTGCTGCTGGAAAACGCTCGCTTCGCAGAGCTTACTTACCGCATATCGCAGTATTTTGATGATACCTTTGCTTCCGGCATCGCAGCACAGAATGCCATGCTCACGACATTGAGCACCCTGCTGCGCACAAAGGTCAAGACCCCGGAAGCAGCCAAAGCCGCAAAGGACATCAGCCTTCGGAGAAAGCCGGTGTATCAAGGCGATCTTGATGACATTGAAATGTACTTCATGGCGGCGGTCAAGGAAATCAAAAAGGGAATCGGGAGCCATTACGCCGAACAGGAAGCCATGAGCAAGAAAGTGGCAGAGAAGATGTTCACTGAATTGACCAAAGGGCAGGATGTGCAGCACCCAACGATTACGGCAGAGCAGTTGACAGATGCAATGTTGGACAGTGTTTCGGGCATGGAAGGAGCCACGCCGGAAGCACTGGAACAGCTGCGAAGCGGTCTGTTGGGAATCTTGCAGTCTGCCGCAGAGCAGGAAAACGCCCATGAAGCAGACGAATGAACGGCTTTGTGCGCTGGCACAGAAAGGCGATGCTGCCGCGCTGGACAGCCTGATCGACAACAACAAGTCCTTTATCGGCAATGCGGCAAATGATCTCTTCCGCAGTATGAATCTGGCACAGGCTGGCTTGAACCTTGACACGGACGATTTGAAACAGGCGGGCAATCTGGGCTTGTGGAAGGCCGTGCCAAAGTTCGATGCAGCGTGCGGCATGAAGTTCCTGACCTACGTGGCTCCTGCCATCCGCAACGCCATGATGGACATGGTTCGGGATGCCTTTACTGCTTTTGAGCAGCGGATGGTGACGGAAGACAAGGACGGCGTCTGCTACCAGCGCGTTTCGCTGGACGATGTTCTGCCGGGAGAGGAACAACTACGGCGCATTGAAGCCATAGCCGACCCTTATGCCATGCAGCCGCAGAGTATTATGGAAGAGCAGGAATCGCGCCGGGAACTGTACGATGGCCTGAAACGGCTGACCCAACGGGAGCAGACCTATCTGCTGTACCGCTATGGCTTCACCGATGGCGAGGAACATCCGCTGATCGGCACGGCGATATACTTTCACCTGACGAAAGGCCGCGCAAAAAAGACAGAGGAACAAGCCATGGATAATTTGTGGCTGGAACTGCCGTGGTGGTTTATCTGAGTGAAAAGAAAAATCGTGATTGTGCTACAAGTTTTCTGGAAATTTATGTGCAGCTATACGATTTTGAGGAATTTTGTAGACGGATGAAACAAAATAGGATTAAATCTAAGTATCTAAGGAACGTTGATTTCACGAAGCTGCTGATTACCGACTGTAGGATTTGAGGAGGATGCCGTTTTATGAAAATTACACGAGATAAAATGTTTTTTTCAAAAG
>NZ_JBBMEP010000040.1:0-3176 GCF_040096475.1 Faecalibacterium faecis
TCAGCTTGGAAAATTCTTCTTCGGTCAGCGAGTAGTTACCGAGAAAGGTGCGCTTGCCGATATAATCCAGATCGCGCACATGAATGAGGGCTTCTTTCGTGAGCGTGGCCTTTTTCTGAATGGAGGCAAGTTCTTTCTTCTTTTGGGAGAGGGTCTGACTGGTTTTAGCAAGCGATTGTGCCTGCTGGTCGGCTTGGGTGGTCAGGCTGTCCAGCCGCTCCTGCTCCCGTTGAACTTTGAACTGGGTGACGGTCAGGTGTTCTTCGGTGCTGCCGCGCTCGCCGCGCTCCACATCGGTGTACCCGGCAGCACGCATATAGTTGAAGAAATCGTCTTGCAGGATGCTGTACGACTTCTTCAGGACTGGCTTGCCGTTCTTTTGCAGGATAGGCTTTCCGGCATCGTCCAGCAGAGGTTTGGATGCCCACTTCTTGCTCCGGCTGACCTGCATGACGGTCTCCTTGACGGTGCCGACCAGTGCCTTGTCCTTGCAGCGTTTCGACCAGAGGATCTGCTTTTCCACCACAGGCACATAGACCACATGGAGGTGGTAGTGGTAGACCTCCCGGCCCAGTGCTTCGGTCATGGCGTGGTTGATCTCATCCGCGTGCATGACTGCCGAGAGGATATACTGCTCACCGCCCACGATTTGCACAGCAGCTTTGTAGGCATCCTCATAGAACTGCTTGGCGAACTCGTAGCCGCCGTGATTGTCAAAGTAGGCCGAGTTGACATCAAAGACAAGTTCGCAGTAGTGGGTGGCATCCGGCTTCAGGCCGCGCGTGGAAATGGTTCCAACGGCTTCCAGTTGGGCGAACAGGTCAGTGTAGCTGGCGGCAGGCTTCTTGAAGTGGACGTTCCATGAGGTGCGCTGGGGGATAATGTCGGGGTTTCGATAGCTGTCCTTTTCGCGCTCGTTGTGCTGCTGAGTGTTGCCAACGGCCTTGTCCGAAACGGCGAGATTCCGGACACTGGTGCGGTCAACGCCATCGTTTCTTGCCAAAGGGCATCCCTCCTTTCAAGGTTCATCGAGAGGTGATGGGGAACGAAGATGCACTTCTTCGGAAGTGTAATAACCCACTATAACACTTTCATCCCTATGGGCTGCAAAGTGTAGTGGGCTCTTCGAGGACTCTCCGAGGGGGAACGTCTCCTGCGGGAGAGCTACAATCAAGTTCGCACAATGCGAACTTGATTGCTCCGTACGCATCTGAAAAAATTGCGTACGGACTTCAAATAACCTGTACGGTTCGTACGGCATACAAATGAACAAAATACAGACGATAAAACGCTTGATTTTATCGAAACACGCCGTACAGGTGCGTACAAGTACAGACCGTACAGGTTGTACGAACTTCTTCCGTGAAAAAATGCACTTTTTACGGGCAGGGGTGGACAAGCGGTTCGATGCCGACAAAACCACGCACCCTGCGGCCACCGGGCAGGTAGATGTTGTTGGTGGCTTCAAGGTTATAGCGGCGGTCATTCTGGCGCAGTTCTGCGCTGAAACGGATCGCCGATACGCTGTGGCAGGCGTTGTCCTCACACCACTGCTTATAAATGTCGTAGAACTCCTTGGAGCGAAAATAGCCCTCGGACTCCATGAAGTCGATGACATTGTTGCTGCTGCGTTTGATGGTGTCCACGTTGGCAGCGGCTCGTTCGCTGACCGTGAAGCGGAAATCGTTCTGCACCAGCCGGTGCAGCCCTTCCAGACACCAGAGCAGGATGCCTTCCAACTCGGCGCACATCTTCTCCACAAGGAAGGGGTCATCCGTGCGGTCAGCAGGCTTGTCCTTGGTGGTCAGGATAAGCTGGCGGCGAAAGAAGCCATCCGAATGGTCGTATAGCGAGGTCAGCGCACCGTTGCCAAAGCAGAGGAACCGGGCGTAGATGTCCCGCTGGTAGCTCTGGACACCCTTGCGCTCCAAGTCCAGCTTGGCTTCGGCGGTCACGATGGTCTTGATATAATTTGTTTTAGGCAGGGCGTTCATGTCCATGTCGTCATCGATCATCAGCAGGCGGCGTTCCAGATCGGCACGGGCAAAGCGGTTGTTCTCCACTTTCTGGACGCTGCCGTTGCTGGCGGCATCTCCCATGAGTCGCTTGAGCACCAGCCCGATGCGGGACTTGCCCTCGCCGCCCTTGCCGACAATGAGCATCATCTTCTGCCCTTTGGTGCTGGGAATGAGACAGTAGCCCAGGTACTCCTGCAAGGTGGGGATGTCGGCATCGTCCAGCAGCTCGTGCAGAAAGGTCAGCCAGCGGTCAGGGGTGGTTGCTTTCGGGTCATACTTTACAGGCAGGCGGTTCTGGCAGAACAGGCGGCTCTCCTGAAAAGAGCCGTCCGGCAGATGGTACACGCCGTTCTGGAGGTGGATGCAGTCCTGTTCGATGGGAAAGGGGTCGGAAAAGGCCAGCAGCTTGATGGTCTCCAGAATGTTGGTGACCTTTTTGGACAGGCCGGAGGTGACATATTCCTCGATGTTCTCCAAGATGCGCTGCTTGATTTCGCTCTCATCCTCCACCGGTCCGTCCAGCGTGTACAGCGTACCGTTGACGCATTTCAACGACCACTGTTCCAGAAAGGCACGACCAAACTGGACTTCGTCAATTTTCTTGCCGTTGTACCAGTCCGGCCATAAGGGGTTGCGGGAAATGTTTTTCTTCATAGGGTAGTTCTCCTTTAGAAAAGTGAAGTGGCGGGTCTCACGGTGAGACCTACCACTTCAGGTGAATAAATTATCAGGCGCACTTTGCCAGAGCAAGGCGGTCGGTGCGCTCCTCCAGCATCAGCAGGTACGACCCGGACAGCAGCCGTGCAGCGGCATCGGCCTTCTGCTGGGGCGTCCCAAATGCAACGCAGTCCGTCAGGTGCTCGATGGTCTCGGTCATGTGGAGGGCTTCCACGAACCGCTCGTCCAGCGGTTCTTCCGGGCTGGTAGGCTTGTAACGCTCTCGCCAGTCGTGCAGCAGGTCAAGATAATCGGTCAGCACCCGCAGACAGTAGGCGATGTCTGCCCACTGCTCGTCCGTCAGGCCACGCTTGGGCGGCGGCAGGGCGATGGCATTGGCGGGCGGCTTGTCCGGGTCAAGCCAGAGCTTGTCGGGGCGGGGCCCCTCCATCTTGCTGACGCAAGACCGCTCTGTCACTTGCAGTCCCCACTGGGGACTGC
>NZ_JBBMEP010000041.1:0-2692 GCF_040096475.1 Faecalibacterium faecis
AGAGGAATATTTGAAGAAAGTGGCTGGGAGTTATGGGCTAGAAGATTAAGGGCAAAACAAAAAACAGGGTGCGCCCCCGAATAGGACGCACCCTGCCAAAATCCACATACGATAGCGATATGTACAACAGGGCGTTCCCCGTCGGGAACGCTCTGTTTCTCTTTGCTGGTAGTATGATGAGCCTGTTCCGCCTGCCACGCGGCAAACTCCCGCTGACCTTCCTCACTGTTCCAGCAGGCAAGGATGGCCGGGTAGAATGCCCGCACCAGACGGTCAATGACTTCATCGGGATAGGGGGAAGTGTTTGTGGACTTTTTCTTTTTGTTCAAACGCACGCTCCTTTGATCGTCCCACCGCAGCAAAGCCGGGCAAGAAAATCAAAGTTCCATTTTTTATCAGGCGCAAGGGCGCGGATGCTTTCCGCCCTGCACTTGCGGCTGGTGGCTCGTTGATGGCTTACAAGTGCCTGTCGTTATGCGGTCTTTTCTCCTTCAAGGGCTTCTGCAAGAGCCTTTTCCAGATAGGTTTCGATTTCAGTCAGGTAGTTAGCAGGCCTCTGCATTGCGAAGCGGAGAACCTTCTGCTTTTCCGGGTCAGTGAAATAGCTGGGATTGTTTTTGAGCGTTTTCTTCCATGAGTTTTTCATCATTTCGGTCGCACGGCTCAAGGATTTGTAAACCTTCATAAACTCGTCCGGCACATGATAGCACCGGAATTCTTCTGTTTGTGGTGTGGGCATGGGAACGGGTTCCGCTTTTTCAGGTTCAAATTCTGCGCTGGCAGATTCCAACACTTCCAATGCCTCTGGATGCAGGATTTGAGCAAGGACATCTGAACGATGCTCGACACTTGCCTGCACAAGCTTGGACATTTCTTCGTTGGTGAACTTCACTTCACCGGAAAAGACTTTCTGCTTGATGCCGGGAGAGAGGTTGTCCGCAATGTCGATGCCTCGTGTATAGTGGCTGGCACGGAGAACAGAGGCACGGCTGACACCGTTTTCTTCTGCGATTCGGTCGCAGGTTTTCTTCCCGGAGTGGTGGTTATCATCGTGAGCACCACCACTTTTCTTTGCTAAAGTGTACTGATTGCCCCGAAAGATTTTTGCAGCCTTCTTCTCGGCTTCGTACTGCTTCCCAAGCAGATAGCGTTTCTGTTCGGGACTCAGGTTTCGCCGTCCCAACTGATTCTGGCAAATCCACGCAATGGCTTCTTCGCGGTTCTCAAATCGGAGCGGCATGGTGGAGAAATAAATCTCTGGGTGCTTTTGGAGGATTGTATAACGGTTGTGACCATCAACAAGGGTGTTATTCCAAACGATCAAAGGAGAGAGCAGCTTGCCCTCTTTCAGGATATTTTCTTCAAGCTGCTTAAATTCATCATCGGTCAGAGGAGGAATCTGAGACTGGAACTCCGGGTCGATTTTCAGATTGATCATACGCACACTCCTTTATCTCTCCTGCTGCGTCTGTTCTTCCTCCCGGAAAAAGGACGCAACATTCTGTTTTGCGGTTTTCAGTTTGAGAAGTTCTTCTTTCGCTTCTTTGTACTGCTCGTAGAACTTTGCCTTTTCGGATGCCAGCTGCGCATACTCGGCTTCCAGATTTTTTGGGCTGGGCAGCTTGGTGATGTTGCTTGCCTTGAAATAGGCTCCTGCCACCCGGTATGCTGTCAGCTCTGCACGATGCTGTTCCTTAAAGACTGCGGGTCGCTTGGCAGTATTGAACTGCTGTGCGACGCTCTTGGTACTGGTGTAGGCTGCGATGTGATAGCGCAGCTCTTTGTTGGCTTTCATGCGACCTTCGAGGTCTTTCATCACTGCCAGTGTGTCGTGATACTTGGTTTCCAGTTCAGCGATGCGCTGGTTTAGAGCGTCCTCGTCGGTCAAGCCCTTTCCCTGCAGAAGCTTCACGGTCTGTGCCATAACTTTGAGATTGTGTTTCGTGAGCCAACGCTTATAGCCGATGCCCTTGCCTTCGGTCATCCTCGACTGGATGTCGATCAGTTTCCCGATGGCATCCTGCTTGAACTGCGCCTTGGGTTTGCGTTCGGTGTTTGCCTGCAACGTGGAAAGTACTGCTGCCTTATCGAACTTGTCACCGAGATGTTTCGCTCGGATAAACTTTGTTCTTCCAGCAGGCAGATAACTTAGGCATCCGCGACTTTCCTTAACGGCAATGCCGTACTGCTGCAAGAGCCTGTCGGAAAAATCTTCAAAGCTCGTGGCACGGTACAACACTGAAGAAATCTGTTTCCGCAGGGTTCGCGTTTGCGAAGCAACAAAAGCCCCAGTGGGGCTTTTGAGTGACCGAGCGGTTTGCGCAGCAAATGGAGGGGCCTCGCCCCGACAAGCGACCTTCACGGTTTCAAACTTCTTCTGCCGGGGCTGCTGTCCGGCTACGGTAAGGGCTGCGTTTGCAAGGTCGAGCTTCTGTTGCCCACGCCGCCTTGCCCAATACTCGGCTTCGCTCACGCGCTCTTTCGAGCCGTTGAGCAGGTCGATCTGGTACAGTCCGGCACTTTCGCACAGCTCCATGACCTCGACACGGAGGTGCCGCATGGTCTGGGCGGTGCTGGAGTGTTTCATACCCTCACGCCAATCGCGGGGCTTCTGCATATAGGGCTTACGCTCCACTTCTCGTGTTCGGATGCTGCCGATCACGATGTGGACATGAATGTTTTCCGAATGGTT
>NZ_JBBMEP010000042.1:0-2615 GCF_040096475.1 Faecalibacterium faecis
CAGCCCCTTGGCGGGGCTTTGAAAAATCAGAACGCGGCCCCAACAGCTCCTCCCTGTTTCAGCCACTGGCTGCGGTCATCGCCGTTGCACTGGGCTGATTGCTTGCCCTGCCTGCGGCAGGGCCGTGCTGTTCGAATCCCTCTAGGTCCCAAAGCCAGCGCGTGACTTATGTGTATCCTCATGGTCATGTCTGGTTTTTCCTCCTGCGGCATCCTCTTTTCGGGCGGCACACAAGTGTCCGGGCAGACCATGTACTCTGCTGAGGACAGGGACATCCGGGGCGCAGAACAGGACTACAAGAAGCTGGAAAAGGAGCTGGATAAAAAGATCAAGCGCACTCCCACCGACCACCCCGGCTACAACGAGTACCAGTACCATCTCGACCCCATCGAGCATGACCCGTGGCAGCTCACTTCGTTCCTGACCACCTTGTATGATGACTACACCCGCAGCGAGATACAGGGAAAATTGAAGGAGACCTTCAAAAAGCAGTATAAGCTCACCACATGGGTGGAGGTGCAGATACGGTATAAGACCGTCTGGGTCATCAGCCCGGCAGGAATCCCGGTTCCCACACAGGTGCCTTATGAGTATCGAATCTTCCACACCAAATTGGTGAACAAAGGGCTGGAAGTAGTTATCCGGGAGGAACTGGACAACGACCAATGGAAACGGTACGAGATCTTTCAGGACACCTTGGGTGGTCGGCCTTATCTGTTCAACGGCGGTCTGCCGCCCGGTGGCTCCGATGGTTCCGGCTCGCCGGGCATCGACTATCAGATTCCGGCAGAAGCCCTGACGGATGAGGAGTTCGCCGCCATCTACAAGGAGGCGCAAAAGTATGTGGGCACGCCCTATGTATGGGGCGGTTCTACCCCGGAAACTGGCTTTGACTGTTCAGGCTACGTTTGTTGGGTCTACAACCAGAACGGTTATGATGTGGGGCGCACCACTGCCAACGGTCTGTGGAACAAGAGCCAGCACATTTCCGAAGCCGAAGCAAAGCCCGGAGATCTGGTCTTTTTCAAAGGAACCTACGACACCCCCGGCATGAGCCATACCGGAATCTATCTGGGCAACGGCATGATGGTCAGTGCCGGCGACCCCATCAAGTACGCAAACATTCATTCGTCCTACTGGGAGAAACATCTCGCCGGGTTCGGACGGCTTTCAAAATGATTGGAGGAGTTACTATGAGCGAAAAATCGGATAAGCTGCGGGCGATGCTGGAAAAAGAGAAGGAACGCCGCATCAAGCTGAACAACCGCATCGAGATTCTGGAGCGGCGCATTCAGGAAGAGGATTCTGCCGAGGTCAACGAGATGGTGCGGACTGCAAAGGTCACGCCGGAACAGCTTGCCGCCCTGCTGCGGCAGTCCGCAACCGCCACCCCGAACCCGGCTGCGCTGTCTGCCGTGGGTGCAACTTTCGAGAAGGAGGTCGATGCAGATGAAGATTAAGAAACTGGGCGCGCTGCTGGTATCGGCGGCACTGTGCGCTGGCATGGCGGCTCCCGCCTTTGCCTTTGAGGGCGAAGCTGCCCCGGTGGAGCAGCCGGTTCTGCCGGAAGTCGTGGAGAAAGATGTTGTCACCGTCACGGACGAAACCTCTGGTGCCTTGACCCCGGAGGGCAATCTGACGCTGGTGGACGATTACTACACCAACTACTCCGATGGCAGCGGACAGCAGTTTATTACGCTGGTCAGCAAGTCGGGCAATACGTTCTACTTGGTCATCGACCGCAACGCCAAAGGACAGCAGACCGTCCACTTTATGAACCTTGTGGACGAAGCCGACCTGCTGGCACTGATGGAAGAAGAAGATGCGGACGCTTATACCGCTGAAAAAGAAGCGGCGACGCAGGCAGAGCAGGACAGGCTGAAAGCCGAGGAGGAAGCCAAGAAAGCTGCGGAGGAAGCAGCATCCGGCACAGAACAGCCCAAGGAAAACAAGATCACAAAGATCGCATCCGGCTTTCTGGGTGTGGTCGTGCTGATTGCGCTGGCGGCAGGCGGCGGCTTCTACGTTTTTGCGAAGCAGAAGCAGAAAAAGCAGGCAGAAAAAGAAGCCCTCGACCCCGATGCAGGTTATACCGAGGACAAGGGCGATTTTGAGATTCCCACCGAGGACGAGCCGGAGGACACCGGCGAGGAGGATACCGAACCCATCTGATTGTAAGGCGGCATTTGCCGCCTTACATATCCAAATGAAAACAGATTGGAGGGAACGCTTATTTCAATTCTAGTTGTAGCAGAAAAGCCATCTGTCGCTATGTCCTATGCAAAAGTCCTCGGTGCTACCCGCCGTCAAGACGGTTATCTGGTAAGCTGGTGCGTTGGTCATCTGGTAGCGCTTGCACCGCCCAATGTCTACGATGCCAAGTACGTCAAGTGGAGCATCTTCATCATACGCAGGAAAACTGTCCTCGTCAACGCTTTGAACCCATATCCTGCTATTCGGGAAAAGGGTTCTTCTGTTTGGGCAAAATGCAGCTTTTATAATGTCCGGGGCGGATATTGTCAAGGGAAGTGAACGGGGTTCATCTCTAGGTGCCCACCGATTCATCTTGTTTGGTGTTTTGCATCCACCGCACCAGCGCTTCGGCGTCCTGTTTG
>NZ_JBBMEP010000043.1:0-2276 GCF_040096475.1 Faecalibacterium faecis
ATAGATGGCCGACACCAGTTCACGGAGAGCATAAGGGGTGAGTTCTTCAATATGAACGTACTTGTGCGCTTTCTGGATGAACTTCTCAATATTCTCGATCTGCTGTTCCTGTACTTCGATTTCCTGCTGGATAGAGAGGGCTTCCTCTTCCAGATGCTTCTGTTCGGCATCGTAGCTTTGGCTCATCATGTCAAAGCGTTCATCGCTCAGCTTTCCGCTGGCGTTATCCTCGTAGATTTTCATGAACAGCCGTTTGAGGTCTGCAATCCGCTTCTCATTCCGGGCAAGCTGCTTCTTTAGGACGGTCAGCTTTTCGGTGCTTTCCACCCGAAGCTGCTCCTCCATGACCTTGCGGAAGTAGTCTTCATGACGGAGAATGTAGTCCGTCACCCGCTGAACATGACTCAGTACACGTCCTTCCAGAACCTTTACCCGGATGAAGTGTCCCTTGCACTTGCTCCCGTTCTTCTTGTGCAGAGAGCAATCAAAGAAGTCTTGACTGAAGTCCCTGTTGTTGGACGAACCATATTGCATCTTAGAACCGCAGTCAGCGCAGTAGACCATACCGGAGAAAATGCTGCTCTTGCCTGTCCGGGTCATGCGGTGACGCTGGTTACGAATCTCCTGAACCTTTTCAAACACATCATCGTCAATAATGCGCTCATGTGTATCTAGGAAGATAGCCTGATTTTCCACAGGATTCAGATGTCTCTTTTTATCCCAGATAGAGTTAGTATAGGTCTTGAAGTTGACTGTGCAGCCAGTGTACTCCCGGCGTTCCAGAATCAAACTTACTGCTCTTTTATCCCAGCGGTAAGGGTCTTCCGGGGCAGGTGCGTTTGTACTCCGGCCATGGCTCAACTTGTAGGCGGTAGGAGTCAGAACTTTATCTGCCCACAGTTGGTTCGCAATTTGGGTCGGCCCACGTCCCTCCATGCACATGGAGAAGATGCGCTTCACAATCGCAGCCGCTTCCGGGTCAACAAGCCAATGCTTCGGGTTCTCCGGGTCTTTCACATAGCCGTAGGGGACATTGACCGTCAGCGGTACTCCACGCTCTCCCTTGGCCTTCTGGACAGCCCGAATCTTGCGGCTGGTATCGCGGGCGTAAAACTCGTTGAACCAGTTCTTAATGCCCGCAAAATCGTTGTTTACGCTGTTCGGGTCAATGGTGTCGTAATTGTCGTTAATGGCAATGTAGCGAACGCCATACTGGGGAAAGGTGAAGTTTGTGTACAGACCCGTCAAGGCAGAGTTGCGCCCCAGTCGGGACAGGTCTTTTGTGATAACGATTCCTACACGCCCTGCTTCGATCTCGACCAGCATACTCTGAAAGCCGGGGCGGTCATAGTTCGTGCCAGAATAGCCATCATCAACAAAGAACACCGGGTTCGAGAAGTGGTTCTTTTTAGCGTAGTCCAAAAGGATATCCTTCTGGTTCTCGATAGAAAGGCTTTCGCCGAGTCGCTCGTCCTCCTGCGACAGTCGGCAGTAAAGTGCGGTGATTTTATTCGTTGCTCCAGACATTGTTGTGTCCTCCTTATTCTGTGGAGCAACTGTCAGTACAGGATTGGTTACCGGGTCAAGTATAGCAGAATTGGGCGCAGTTGTCATTCGTCTGCACCCTCATCTTCAAATTTTTGCTGGGCGTTCTTGGCAACAATGCGCTCCAGTTTCTTCAAAAAGGATTCCTTGCCCTCATAGCTGCCGGTCACGGTATAGGTGGTGTGACCGACTTTCTCCGTGGTGGTCAGTTCTGGAATCCAGAAGGCGGACAGGTTCTTGACATGGAGATTGCCGTTCTCATCTACATAGGAGCCGTGTTTCTTCTGCTCTTCGGTCAAGGGCTTCCGCTTGAAATAAATTTCGTTTTCAGAGATGCTCACGGTCTCGCTGGTCTGCTCTTTCGGGGTATCGTCATACAGCTGTGCGAAAAATGCCAGTGCATCTTCGGGTGAGTCTTCCTCCATGAGCTGCTCGAAAACTCGCTGTTCCTCCGCCGAGAGGTTGTTCCATGCAGCATCCAACTCCTGCTCACTGGCTGCATTGACAAAGGCTTCGATTTCTTTTTTCATGGTGCATCCTCCTTTGGCTGTGAAAAGCGGATTTTCAAAAAGTGTGGGTTTTCGTGAGAGCAAGAATCGTCCCGTGGCCACAAATTTTCAATACTTGAAAATTTCCTGTCCCCTTTAGGACAGCTTCTTGTTGGGGCGTGCCTGCCCCAAACCCTGCTAGGTGATTTCATTCTTGGTGGTTGCTATATTGCTTATATGCCT
>NZ_JBBMEP010000044.1:0-2220 GCF_040096475.1 Faecalibacterium faecis
GGCTATATGATGGACGTGGAGAACCGCCGCTTGAAAGAAGAACTTTCCACCGCCAAGAAGGAGGCCGTTCGTTGGAGTAACAAGTACCATGACCTGTGGTACGATGTGAAGCCCTATCTGGATGCTCTCCACCGTGCGCCTGAACTGGTGCGCGGCTTTCTGGAAAAGGTTCTTGCCCCCAGGCAGGAGCGCACCATGGATGTGCCGCAGAAAAACCGCAAGCGTGGGCAGGATATGGAACTTTGATTTTCGGAGGATACTATTTGAACAAAAAGAAGAAGTCAAACAAATCCGGCTACCCGGATGAAGCAATCAAGACCCTTGCGCGTTGCTTTTATCCCTCCATGGTTGAGTTTTTCAACAGTGAGGAAGGCCAGCGTGAATACAAGGAATGGCTGAAAGAGCAGGAAGCACTACAAGCCTTGCCTGTTGCCGCATAAAAACAGCAGGACGTTCCCGGTAAAGGAACGCCCTGCATTACATAAGTTTATGACATATTAAAAAAATCTAATTGGACAGGACTATGTTTTGTGCTATTTTCATGATTTGAACCATGTTCCACCGCCCAAAAAACACGCGCTAAATTGGGCGTCTGATTTTTTCCACGAATTGGAACACCTCCACGACTTATAAAGTATGGGTTGGCTTCAGCAGATACCTCTGGTTTTTCATAATCTATAACAAAAAGCGGTAAAGAAAGCTTTAGGGTTTCCTCTCCTGCTGAGAAGGTTCCACCGCTCTTACCAGATTCAACTAAAATCATGGCTTTGGACAACCCAATAATTATTGAATTTCGTTTCATAGCATTTCCAACACTCCATTGAGCATCGGGATAAAATTGCGAAATAAAAACATGATTCTGAGTCGTAAGATGTGCTTTCACCTGCTTTTTATACGAGAAATTCAAAATTCCCTCTGCTAAAACAAAAATTGTGTTTCCTCCATTTTCTATTGCGGCAACGTGCGCAGCAGTGTCCGTACCAGCAGCATATCCACTAACAACTGATATGTTTTTCTGAACAAGCTGCATTGCACATTGAGATGTAATAGAAAGCCCCTTTTCGGATACCTTTCGAGAACCGCAGAAGCCAACGGCTATCGTTGACAAAAGTTCGATATTTCCTTTTGCAAAGAGTACAGGAGGACATTTGCTTCCTAATGCGTCTTTCAATTGTGGTGGGTAACTTTTATCTGATTCAAGAATCATAGCGATGCTATTTTTTTGCATTTTCAAATAAAGTTGCCCTGCTCGGTCTTTATTTAAAAGAACGCTTTCAATTGTGTTACCACGACAATTTATTATATTGCCTAACAAATGGGGTGATTCGCACAATGTTTGCCATTCTCTTTCGGGAACGACATTTATAATTTTTTTTAATGCCACTTCACCGATGCCTTTTGATAGCATTAGTTGAATTAAATATTGATTGAGCATAATCTCCCCCTTTCTGTTTAATAAGTATTCCTCGTTTTAGTAACTGCTAAAACATATATTTTGTCAACTAACGGATCCTCACGTAGTGCACTTACACAATGGGTTAGCGTTAACCCTGTTTTGTATAGGTCATCAATTAATAAGATACTATGTTTTCGTATAGCATTTTTTGTTTTTCTTATCGTAGGTTGAAGTTTTTTCTTTTCTTCCCATGTTAGACTCTTCATTTCAGCAGTCGCCGTATTTTCCAGAACATCTCCGCAATAGTATGCACCTATTCTAGCTGCTACGGCCCGAGCAATTTCTATTGTGGGCTGATATCCCCTTATTTTTGTTGGGGGAACCGGCAAAACCGTTCTAACGTCATGAATCTCTGGCGTTTCATCCCAAAAGCTCACAATTGCATCTACAATTGGATTTAAATTTTCATACTTTCCGTTATACTTAAATTGATAAAGTAATTCACCAATTTCAGAACGCGTATTGTCAAAGTGAAGATGACCATAGGCATCCTCTCCAATAGGAATGCTTTTTATTGTATGTACATCAAGTGCGTAGCCAATGTCCCATACACCATATAATGGAATCGGATGAATTTCAACTGCCATGTGAACGTCAACCTCCTTTTGCCTCTAATTATAGCATATGCAAACCGATTGTCTAGATTGTTTTAAAATTCTGCAGGTTTTATCCTCCTTCATTCTTGAGCCCGAAGAAAACGAAAAATCCGAACCCTTCTCCAATCGGAAACAGGTTCGGATTTTTCTTGTTTGGTGGGCGCGGGT
>NZ_JBBMEP010000045.1:0-1856 GCF_040096475.1 Faecalibacterium faecis
GCTACTATAAATGTGCCACTGCCAAAAAGCACAAGGGCTGCAAGAAAAAGACCGTCCGCAAACAGTGGCTGGAAGATTTGGTAGTCAACCAGACCATGCAGCTTGTGAAAGACGATGCCGCTATGGAATCCATCATCGCCAAGGTGATGGAACTGCAAAATAAGGAGAACACCAACATTCCACTCTATGAGAAGCAGCTTCGGGATGCGGAATCTGGTATCCAGAATATGCTGAACGCGATTCAAGCTGGAATCCTGACCAGTTTCACCAAGGAGCGGCTGGAGCAGCTGGAAGAAACCAAGCGTGAGCTTGAAGCCCGCATTGCGGAAGAAAAGCTGGCGAAGCCGAAAGTGACCGAAGAATTCATTCGGTTCTGGCTGCTGCGGTTTCGCAAGCTGGACATGAGCCTGAAAGACCAGCGGCAGGCGCTGGTGGATACGTTTATCAATGCGATTTATCTGTATGATGATAAGGTTTTGATAACTTTTAATTATAAAGAAGGAACACAGACCGTCACCTTTGGAGAAGCGACAGAAGTTGCATCCGAGGGAAATGGTTCGGATTTGGATTGCTTTACTGCACCAAGAAAAACCAGAACACATTCGTGTTCTGGTTTTTCTTTTTTCAGTGCGCCGGGAGGATTCGAACAGCACGGCCCTGCGCAGCAGGGCAAGCAATCAGCCCAGCGGGCTGTTGCTTAGTGCGCGGTTCCCAGCGTGTAGGAATGTCTAACAACAGGCTGCGATTTTCAGCGCGCCGGGAGGATTCGAGCTATCCTTTTTTGTTTTTCATCCAGATGCGGTACAGCCCGTCTGTGATGAGGGTCTCCCGGTATAGAATGGGGGTGCAGCATGCTTCCCGGATGGGAATGGGCAGATTGCCGGTGGCGTAGAATGCTGTCTGCGGGCCAAGCTCTGCGCAGAAACGTTCCGCCAGACCGTCCAGCAGGCTGGCGGTGCCCAGTACAAAGCCGTTCTGCAGGCAGGAAGAGGTGCTCTTGCCCAGAATGGATGCAGGAGCCTTTGCGGCAAGGTCGATCTGCGGCAGCTGAGCGGTGTTCTTTACCAGTGCGCTCAGCGAGAGCTGCGGCCCGGGCAGGATCACGCCGCCCACAAGTTCCTGCTTGGCATTGACTGCCATCATGGAGATAGCGGTGTCGGCAGAGATCACCACCAGCGGCCCGGAACACTCTGCCAGTGCAGCAACAGCACCGCATAAAAGCTCGGCACCCAGCTGGGCGGGGTTGTCCAGCCGAAGCTTGATGCCGCTTTTCAGGCCGGGGCCGACCGTCAGGATGCGCGCATTGCAGAGGATACGCAAAGCGGAAAGAACCCGGCCGCTCAGCACGGGCACTACACTGCCCAGAATACCGCCTTCAATTTGTGCCGGCGATGCACCGTGCAGAGAGAGCAGATTCACCAGACGGATGGCGTATTCGTCCACCGTTGCGGCGGTATCAGAGTGCAGCCGTCCACAAAAACGCAGAGTATCCTGCTCGTAGCCGCCCACGGTGATGTGGGTGTTGCCAATGTTGACGGTGAGTATCATAAACAAAGCCCTCCTCTGCAGCGCAATATAATGTATATATGATATAATAGCGCGCCCGCCGCGGATGTTGACACAGGACATGGCGCTTCTCCCTTATAGAATAAGTATAGCTACCTTACACAGGATGCTGGGGGATGACTCCATAATACGTTTTGCCCGCCGCCTTGTCAAGAAAAAGGCACGCCCTGAAACGGGTGAAAAACGGGGGGAATCTTTGCTCTGCAAAGAAATTGGAAAAAATCTGTCAAAAAGTGTTGACAAGGAGGCGGGGGTGTGGTATTATACTTGAGCGCCAAGCGCTGAGGCAA
>NZ_JBBMEP010000046.1:0-1805 GCF_040096475.1 Faecalibacterium faecis
CACATTCCGCAGAACAGCTTGGTGGTGAGCAAGTAATCGTCCTCGGCCTTGTGACGGGCAGGAGCGCGGCTGTTCTTCTTGATTTTTTGCTGCACTTCTTCAAACAAGTCCTTGTCCACGATGGCCGGGATGCTGTCCGGCATTACGATATCCTTGAAGTGGTTTTCACCAATGTACCGTTTGTTCGTCAGCAGCTTCTGAACACTGTTGTAGGTGAACTTCTGGTTGCGGTTGGTAGTCACGCCGCTGTCGTTCAGCCAGTTCATCAATTCTTTCATGGTTGCGCCATCGTTGTACCGCTGAAAGGCTTCTACCACAAAGGGAGCTTTCAGCGGGTCGACTTGAAAGAACTTCTCCTCGTCCACCTTGAAGCCAATGGGAATCGTGCCGCCGTTGTACTTGCCTTTCAGCACATTCTCAGTCATGCCGCGCACAACTTTTTCAGAAAGTTCTGCCGAGTAGTATTCAGCCATGCCGGTGAGCATACTCTTGACCATGATACCCGCAGGGCTGTCAGAGATAGGCTCCGTGGCAGATACCAGCTTGACGTGATTTCGTTCCAACTGGTACTCATAGTGGGCCGAATCATAGCGATTTCGGGCGAAACGGTCAAGTTTCCAGACCAACACAATGTCAAATAGCCGCTTTTCGCTGTCCTTGATCATCTGCTGGAAATCCGGGCGGTTGTCGGTTTTTGCGGAAAGGGCGCGGTCAATGTAGTGTTTGACCACGGTGATGCCGTTCTTTTCGGCATAAGCCGTACATTCACGAATCTGTCCTTCGATGGATTCTTCACGCTGGTTGTCCGACGAATAGCGGGCGTAGATCACGGCGGTCATGCAAACACCCCTTTCACTTCATTCTCCGCAGGCGGCGCACAAGGTCGGATGCACTGTACAGCACACGAGCCACAGACACGGTATCCTCGCCCACGATGTAGAACACCGAGTAGTTATCCACCAGCATCTGCCGCAGCCCTTGGGTGCGCTCCGGCTCGCTCTCTACCAGCGCACAGCGTTCCGGCAGAATGTTCAGCGACTGGATGGCTTCTGCAATGCGGTTATACTGCCCCATAGCCGTGTCAGGCTCCAACAGACGGTCAGCAATATAGCTGTAAATCTGCTCCATGTCGCTAAGGGCTGTATGGGAAATTTTCACGTCATACTGTTTCATCTGTGCTGTTCCCTGAACTGTGCGAATGCGCTTGCGGCATCCACGGTATCACCGTTCTGGATTTCCTTAATGCCCACCTGCAAGGCTGCATGGAGTTGGTCATCGGTCATGGTGTCAGCGTTCAGAGCCGCAGGAGCCTTCGGCAGGGACAGCGAAAAGGGAATGCCGCCAGTCAGGGTGATCTGGCGCAGGTACATATCAATGGCGGTTGCCATCGGGATACCCAGCTGCTTCAGCACATCCTCGGCTTGCTGCTTAACGGTCGGGTTGACACGGAGATTGAGTGTCATCGTTTTTTCCATGGTTATCACCTCGAATTTATTGTAATGCTTTTTGCATTACAAGTCAATCGAGTGCGAAGTCGCAATTGAAATTCTCTATATTACACAATATATTCGTCGTTAAATTGTTTAAAACGCAGAATATTCATTCGTTAGAATAAATCTTTGGAGTACGCCCAGCTTGTACTGGGTGGGGAGCTTGAACATTACCTCTCACTTGGCTGCGACCATGGCAGACTAGAAGATTGACCTTTAATTAGAATATACAGATAAAACCAACAGCCCTCTACTTGCGATCATTGCAAATAGAGGGCTATCGGTTTGTTAATAGTTATCAAGTTTTTCCACAAC
>NZ_JBBMEP010000047.1:0-1552 GCF_040096475.1 Faecalibacterium faecis
CTGGTGCGGTCAACGCCATCGTTTCTTGCCAAAGGGCATCCCTCCTTTCAAGGTTCATCGAGAGGTGACGGGGAACGGAGATGCACTTCTGCGGAAGTGTAATAACCCACTATGACACTTTCATCCCTATGGTCTGCAAAGTGTAGTGGGCTCTCCGAGGGGGAACGTCTCCTGCGGGAGAGTTACAATCAAGTTCGCACAATGCGAACTTGATTGCTCCGTACGCATCCGAAAAAATCGCGTACGGAGTTCAAATAACCTGTACGGTTCGTACGGTGTACGGAAACCCGAAATATAAACGATAACACGCCTTAATTTATCTCGATTTGCCGTACGGGTGCGTACAAGTACAGACCGTACAGGTTGTACGAACTTCTTCCGTGAAAAAATGCACTTTTTATGGACGGGGGTGGACAAGCGGCTCGATGCCCACAAAGCCCCGCACCCTGCGGCCACCGGGCAGGGCGATGTTATGTACTGCACCAGAGTCCCTAGCGTGGGAACTCTGGTGTTTTTTTGTTTCCTGCCTGAATATACGGAAAATTTTGCAGAAAGAGCAAAAAAGCGGCAAAACTGCAACGGAAAAAGAAAAATGCCCTTACTGGTTGCAGGGCTGCAACAGCAAGGGCAGAGAGGAAACCGTATATTGAACAAAACGGCAGAGCGTATTATAATGAGGAAAAAGCTCAAAAAGGAGGGCCGACCACATGGCACAGGAATATCTGCCCGCACCATCCAACATTCGTCTTGCGGACTTGATGAAAGAACGCAACATCAGCCAACCAGAACTTGCCAAGGAACTCGGCTGCTCCAAGAGCACCATCAACCGCTTTATCAGCGGTGCAAAGGGAACCCTGACCCATGAGCAGGTGCTGAAAATTGCAAGGCTGTTCAACGTATCCACGGATTTTCTGCTGGGAGAAACCAACATCCCCGACCGCAAGAACTATGATATTGCTGAACTGGGCTTGTCCGTAGAAGCCGCAAGGAATCTCTACACAGGGCGCGTCAATACAGAGGTAGTCAATCTGCTTCTGGAAAATGCTCGTTTCGCAGAGCTTACTTACCGCATAGCGCAGTATTTTGATGACACCTTTGCGTCTGGCATCGCGGCACAGAATGCCATGCTCACGACATTGAGCACCCTGCTACGCACAAAGGTCAAGACCCCGGAAGCAGCCAAAGCCGCAAAGGACATCAGCCTTCGGAGAAAGCCAGTGTATCAAGGCGACCTTGATGACATTGAAATGTACTTCATGGCAGCGGTCAAGGAGATCAAAAAGGGTATCGGGAGCCACTACGCCGAACAGGAAGCCATGAGCAAGAAAGTGGCAGAGAAGATGTTCACCGAATTGACCAAAGGGCAGGATGTGCAACACCCAACGATCACGGCAGAACAGCTGACAGATGCAATGTTGGACAGTGTTTCGGGCATGGAAGGAGCTACGCCGGAAGCACTGGAACAGCTGCGGAATGGTCTGCTGGGAATCTTGCAGTCTGCCGCAGAGCAGGAAAACGCCCATGAAGCAGACGAATGAACGGCTTTGTGCGC
>NZ_JBBMEP010000048.1:0-1519 GCF_040096475.1 Faecalibacterium faecis
GAGAACATCGAGGAATATGTCACCTCCGGCCTGTCCAAAAAGGTCACCAACATTCTGGAGACCATCAAGCTGCTGGCTTTTTCCGACCCGTTTCCCATCGAACAGGACTGCATCCACCTCCAGAACGGCGTGTACCATCTGCCTGACGGCTCTTTTCAGGAGAGCCGCCTGTTCTGCCAGAACCGCCTGCCTGTGAGGTATGACCCCAAAGCCGCCAGCCCTGACCGCTGGCTGACCTTTCTGCACGAGCTGCTGGACGATGCCGACATCCCCACCTTGCAGGAGTATCTGGGCTACTGCCTGATCCCCAGCACCAAGGGACAGAAGATGATGCTCATTGTCGGCAAGGGCGGCGAGGGCAAATCCCGCATCGGGCTGATACTGAAACGGCTCATGGGGGATGCCGCCAGCAA
Organism: Faecalibacterium faecis; assembly: GCF_040096475.1. Lineage (NCBI taxonomy): Bacteria > Bacillati > Bacillota > Clostridia > Eubacteriales > Oscillospiraceae > Faecalibacterium > Faecalibacterium faecis. The sequence continues at coordinate 414 of NZ_JBBMEP010000048.1, forward strand.
CGGCAGCGTCCAGAAAGTGGAGAACAACCGTTTTGCCCGTGCCGATCTGGAACGCCGCCTGCTGATGATCGATGACGATATGGACATGAACGCCCTGCCCAAGACCAACTATATCAAAACGATTGTCACTGCCGAAGCCAAGCTGGACTTGGAGCGCAAAGGTGTCCAGAGCTACCAGCGGGACATTTACGCCCGATTCCTCTGTTTCGGCAACGGTGCGCTGACCTCGCTGTACGACCATTCGGACGGCTTTTTCCGCCGCCAGCTCATCCTGACCACCAAGGACAAGCCTGCCGACCGCACGGACGACCCCTTCCTTGTGGAGAAGATGTGTGCCGAATTGGAGGGCATCCTGCTGTGGTGTCTGGAAGGACTGCACCGGTTGGTGCAGAACGATTTCCGCTTCACGGTCAGCGAACGAGCCGCCGCCAACGTGGACACCATCAAGCGCAGCAGCAACAACGTCATCGACTTCATGGAGTCCGAGGGCTATTTCCGCTTCAAGGCGGACTACTCCATCAGCTCCAAGGAGTTCTACGACATTTACAAGCAGTGGTGCGAGGACAACGCCTGTCACAGCGTATCTGCCATCCGTTTCAGCGCAGAGCTGCGCCAGAATGACCGCCGCTACAATCTTGAAGCAACCAACAACATCTACCTGCCCGGTGGCCGCAGGGTGCGGGGTTTTGTAGGCATCGAACCGCTTGTCCACCCCTGCCCGTAAAAAGTGCATTTTTTACGGAAGAAGTTCGTACAACCTGTACGGTCTGTACTTGTACGCACCCGTACGGCGAATCGAAGCAAATTAAAACGTGGTATCGTTTATATCTTGGATTCCTGTACGTCGTACAGACCGTACAGGTTATTTGAAGTCCGTACGCAATTTTTTCAGATGCGTACGGAGCAATCAAGTTCGCATTGTGCGAACTTGTCGGGGCGAGGCCCCTCCATCTTGCTGGCGCAAGACCGTTCGGTCACTTAAAAGCCCCACTGGGGCTTTCATTGCTTCGCAAACGTGAACTCGATTAGCTCTCCCGCAGGAGACGTTCCCCCTCGGAGAGTCCTCGAAGAGCCCACTACACTTTGCAGCCCATAGGGATGAAAGT
>NZ_JBBMEP010000049.1:0-1381 GCF_040096475.1 Faecalibacterium faecis
GCTGTCCAGTGCGGCAGCATCGCCTTTCTGTGCCAGCGCACAAAGCCGTTCATTCGTCTGCTTCATGGGCGTTTTCCCGCTCTGCGGCAGACTGCAAGATTCCCAGCAGCCCGCTCCGCAGCTGTTCCAGTGCTTCCGGCGTGGCTTCTTCCATGCCCGAAACGCTGTCCAACATTGCATCCGTCAACTGCTCTGCCGTAATCGTTGGGTGCTGCACATCCTGCCCTTTGGTCAATTCGGCGAACATTTTCTCTGCCATTTTCTTGCTCATGGCTTCCTGTTCGGCGTAATGGCTCCCGATACTCTTTTTGATTTCCTTGACCGCCGCCATAAAGTACGTCTCTATGTCATCAAGGTCGCCCTGATACACGGGCTTTCTCCGAAGGCTGATGTCCTTTGCGGCTTTGGCTGCCTCCGGGGTCTTGACCTTTGTGCGCAACAAGGTGCTCAATGTCGTGAGCATGGCGTTCTGTGCTGCGATGCCGGATGCAAAAGTATCATCAAAATACTGCGCTATGCGGTAAGTAAGCTCTGCAAAGCGGGCGTTTTCCAGCAGCAGATTGACCACCTCTGCATTGACACGCCCTGTGTAGAGGTTCTTTGCAGCTTCTACGGACAAGCCCAGCTCGGCAATGTCGTAGTTCTTGCGGTCAGGGATGTTGGTTTCTCCCAGCAGGAAATCCGTGGACACGTTGAACAGCCTTGCAATCTTCAGCACCTGCTCATGGGTCAGGGTTCCTTTCGCACCACTGATAAAACGACTGATAGTGCTTTTAGAGCAGCCGATTTCCTTGGCAAGCTCCGGTTGATATTGTGCTCTTTCATCAAGTCCGCAAGACGGACGTTGGACGGTGCAGGCAGATATTCCTGTGCCATGTGGTCGGCCCTTCTTTTGGCGTTTTTTCTCATTATAATACGCTCTGCCGTTTTGTTCAATATACGGTTTCCTCTCTGCCCTTGCTGTTGCAGCCCTGCAACCAGTAAGGGCTTTTTTCTTTTTCCGTTGCAGTTTTGCCGCTTTTTTGCCTTTCCTCCAAAATTTTCCGTATATTCAGGCAGGAAGCAAAAAACACCAGAGTTCCCACACGGGGATACTCTGGTGCAACGCACGAAACAAAGGAGGAACGCCCTTGAGCCTGTATCAAACTGTCAAGTCCGCCATCACCGTTCGGCAGGTGGGAGAGATGTACGGCATGGAGCCCGACCGCCATGGCATGGTGTGCTGTCCGTTCCATTCCGACAGCGACCCCAGCATGAAGCTGAACGACACCTATTATTACTGCTTTGGCTGCGGAGCCAACGGCGATGCCATCGACCTCACCGCCAAGCTGTTCGACCTGAACCCCCGGCAAGCCGCCGAGAAGCTGATAAATGACTTCGC
>NZ_JBBMEP010000050.1:0-1234 GCF_040096475.1 Faecalibacterium faecis
ATTTCTGCGGTGCCCGTACCGCAAACCGACACAGGTAGGTAGGAAGAAGATTCTAAGGCCAACGGGAGAAGGGTTGTTAAGGAACTCGGCAAATTGACCCCGTAACTTCGGGAGAAGGGGTGCTGCAGCAATGCAGCCGCAGAGAATCGGCCCAAGCAACTGTTTACCAAAAACACAGGTTTGTGCTAAATCGAAAGATGACGTATACGAGCTGACGCCTGCCCGGTGCTGGAAGGTTAAGAGGAGATGTGCAAGCATTGAATCGAAGCCCCAGTGAACGGCGGCCGTAACTATAACGGTCCTAAGGTAGCGAAATTCCTTGTCAGGTAAGTTCTGACCCGCATGAAAGGCGTAATGATTTGGGCACTGTCTCAACAGCCCGCCCGGCGAAATTGTAGTACCGGTGAAGATGCCGGTTACCCGCGACAAGACGGAAAGACCCCATGGAGCTTTACTGTAGCCTAATATTGGGTTTCGATGTTGCATGCACAGGATAGATGGGACACTGGGAAGCAGGTGCTTTGGCGCTTGTGGAGTGGCCGTTGGGATACCATCCTTGCGATATTGGAATTCTAACCTGCGCCTTTGAATCAAGGCGGGGGACATTGTTAGGTGGGCAGTTTGACTGGGGCGGTCGCCTCCTAAAGAGTAACGGAGGCGTTCAAAGGTTCGCTCAGCTTGAACGGAAATCAAGCAAAAGAGTGCAAACGCAGAAGCGAGCCTAACTGCGAGACTGACGGGTCGAGCAGTAACGAAAGTTGGAGTTAGTGATCCGGTGGTATGTGAGTGGAAATGCCATCGCTCAACGGATAAAAGTTACCCTGGGGATAACAGGCTGATCTCCCCCAAGAGTCCACATCGACGGGGAGGTTTGGCACCTCGATGTCGGCTCATCGCATCCTGGGGCTGTATTCGGTCCCAAGGGTTTGGCTGTTCGCCAATTAAAGCGGTACGCGAGCTGGGTTCAGAACGTCGTGAGACAGTTCGGTCCCTATCTGTCGTGGGCGCAGGATATTTGATGGGAGCTGTTCCTAGTACGAGAGGACCGGAGCGGACGTACCTCTGGCGCACCAGTTGTTCTGCCAAGAGCATAGCTGGGCAACTATGTACGGATCGGATAAACGCTGAAAGCATCTAAGCGTGAAGCCGACCCAAAGATAAGATATCCCATTGTTTCAAACAAGTAAGACCCCTTGAAGACTACAAGGTTGATAGGCACGATGTGTAAGTGGAG
>NZ_JBBMEP010000051.1:0-1233 GCF_040096475.1 Faecalibacterium faecis
TACTGATTTGAAATAACCTGTATGCGAAATTGTTCTTTTTCATCCTCGGTCATCTCAAGTGGAACGCCGTGCAATGTGTCCACAATATAGGACGAAATTTTAGCGAAGTGCTCGTCAAAATCAGTGGTATCTTCGTTGGTCATATTTCTGTTCTACCCTCATTATAAGCTTTCCGGTCTGCTTAAAGTTACAGCTTTCAGCGTAAAGCTTCCGTAGTTTTTAATGCTAAACGATAGTTATCGAACTTTTCCACAGCTTTTGCAAAATCGTCGAGAAAAAGTTCTGTATCTTTTTCATTCGTACCACTTTACCCCATTATTAGAATTGAAAATTAGTAGCCCTTTGATATAAATAAGTAAACGATGAATCCACCCCACAAAACAACTTCAGCAATTATCAAACACTTCAAGTGTTGCTGCAATTTTTCGGGGTCAATTTCGCCTTTTTTCAGAAAATCATAAATTGAATTTCGCAATTTATCTAGGTCTTCCTGCTTGATTTCCAGTTTCAAATAAAAATTTTTCCCGAAAAGGAGCTGGTGCATCCCATAATATATTGAAAGCAATATTAAAAATGAAGTAATACTTACAAGCGCTGGCTGGGTCCAGCTTATTGTCATACCTTCTACCGATGTAAGATTTCTATAAAAAACAATATCACTTAAACCAGCTACAAACAACAGAAAATTCCAAACCAAAAATGTATATAAAGTTTTCTTCATTTTCTATACCTTCTTTCACTACTGCCCACATTGCTGGAAATATCAAACGCCTACTTTATTTTTATGCCCTCATTTTTTACAAATCATCAAACCTTCCCGCCTTGCTTTTTTGTTTAGATAACGAAATTTAAGCCTGATTTATTTCGTTTGTCCACAAAATTTTTCAAAATCGTATAGATGCACATAAACTTCCTGAAAATTTGTAGCACAATCGCAATCTTCTTTTAAATAAACACGCTATAAGGATAAACTTTTTGTTTTACCTCGATTGAAAGCCATCTTTAGCTTTCTGGTTTGAGAACTGTACTTCGGGCCGGATTCTTTGGGTCTACTAGAATTTTTATTGGTGCCCCTTTCGGAATACATGGATTGAACCAAAACCACTGCGACTTTCCATTATAGGTTTCACCTTTAACTTTATACTGATAATGTACCACATATGGATAGATTACATCCTCATCGGCAAGGTGGTAGGTACTCATATGAAATTTTATATGTACCCGTTTTGTTGC
>NZ_JBBMEP010000052.1:0-1177 GCF_040096475.1 Faecalibacterium faecis
AGGGGCACCAATAAAAATTCTAGTAGACCCAAAGAATCCGGCCCGAAGTACAGTTCTCAAACCAGAAAGCTAAAGATAGCTTTCAATCGAGGTAAAACAAAAAATTTGTCCTTATAGCGTGTTTATTTAAAAGAAGATTGCGATTGTGCTACAAATTTTCAGAAAATTTATGTGCATCTATACGATTTTGGAAAATTTTGTAAACAAACGAAATAAATCAGGCTTAAATTTCGTTATATAAACAAAAAGCAAGGAGGGAGTTTTGATGACTTGTAAAAATTGCGGCTATGAAAACAGGCTGGGTGTTCGATATTGCCAGCGGTGTGGTCAGTATATTGAACCAAAACGGACGCTGGCACAAGAAGTTAAGTCGTGGGATTTTAGAAGCCTTGCTGGCGTTGGACGCAGAGATGTGAATATTGCGCCGTTGTTTACTGCACCATCCAATCAAACTCCGGCAAAGGCGCACCAAACGCCTTCGCCTGTTGAACCGATGCCAGATGGTAGGTGGTACTGCCCGGACTGTGGAACATTAAATGATTCTTCCGAACGATTTTGCAAAAACTGTGGAAAAGTCCGATAAAGGCGAAGAAAAACATGGAAGGAGGAAACAGTATGAAAAAGATGGCTACAATAGTTCTTGGCCTTATGCTAGTACTTACATTGGTTGGCTGTGGAAATAATGCTCAAAGTTCAGATGCGCACAATGCGGAATACGAAGAAGGCTATGCCGCTGGCTACGAGGCAGGGTATAATGACGGGAAACAGCAAATAGCCGAAAGCAAAAAGCATTTTGCACAGTTTTCGGGTTCTTTTATGGCCACAGTTGAGCAACTCTTGCCCGATTACTATGCGCTTCCGGGAAAAACAATCGCCGTTGTTCACTTCTTTCAAGACAGGCCTTTTTTGCTTCATTTCCAGAAGGACTTGACAGGCGAACTTATTGAAGGAACGTCTTATGTGTTTGAGTTTGAGACTTTTGAAGTTGAACTTCCAGACGATGAAGAAAATCCAGATATTTCAGATTATATCAAACGAGCATTTAACCAATAATGATACTGCGAATTTTCAAATGCCAGAGGAAGGCTATTATAGTAATGATTTTGATGAAATTCTGAATATCACTAAAGAAGATGATGGCACATATAGGATCGAGTATAGCGTTACCCATTTGCTT
>NZ_JBBMEP010000053.1:0-1079 GCF_040096475.1 Faecalibacterium faecis
GGGGGGACCACCCTCCAACCCTAAATACTACCCAGTGACCGATAGCGTATAGTACTGTGAAGGAAAGGTGAAAAGCACCCCGGGAGGGGAGTGAAAAAGAACCTGAAACCCTGTGCCTACAAGCACCTAGAGCGCGTCAATGCGTGATAGGGTACTTTTTGTAGAACGGTCCGGCGAGCGATTGTATGCAGCAAGGTTAAGGACTTAAGGTCTGGAGCCGAAGCGAAAGCGAGTTTGAAAAGGGCGTTAAGTTGCATATAATGGGCCCGAAACCGGGTGACCTACCCATGGTCAGGTTGAAGTGGAAGTAAAATTCCATGGAGGACCGAACCGACCTCCGTTGAAAAGGCGGCGGATGAACTGTGGGTAGCGGAGAAATTCCAATCGAACCCGGAGATAGCTGGTTCTCCCCGAAATAGTTTTAGGACTAGCCTCAAGTTAGATACCTGGAGGTAAAGCACTGAATAGCCTAGCGGCCGAGAGGTTAGCGAAGCTTATCAAACTCAGAATGCCAGAGTATTGATGCTTGGGAGTCAGACAGTGTCAGATAAATGTCATTGTCAAAAGGGAAACAGCCCAGATCTACAGCTAAGGTCCCAAAGTCAGGTTAAGTGGAAAACGATGTGAAGATACGTAGACAACCAGGATGTTGGCTCAGAAGCAGCCACTCATTCAAAGAGTGCGTAATAGCTCACTGGTCGAGCGTCTTTGCGCGGAGAATTTAACGGGGCTAAACCTGACACCGAAGCTTAGGCAGCATGATTACATGCTGGGTAGGGGAGCGTTGTATACGCGGTGAAACAGTAGCGCAAGCGGCTGTGGAGTGTATAGAAGTGAGAATGCCGGAATGAGTAGCGCGAATGCAGTGAGAATCTGCATGGCCGAAAGCCTCAGGTTTCTGGAGGAAGGTTCGTCCGCTCCAGGTTAGTCGGGAGCTAAGGTGAGGCCTAACGGCGTAGCCGATGCACAGACGGTAGAGATTCCGTCACCACCAAAAGAGTTAAACACAGGGACACATATGAAGTCTCGGAGCCGGGTGTTGGTTCCGGTAGCGATCGAGGGAAGTTAGTACCGAAGTC
>NZ_JBBMEP010000054.1:0-842 GCF_040096475.1 Faecalibacterium faecis
GAGGAACTGAAGAAGTGGCTGAATCAGCTGGCGGCAGACGAGAGGAAAGACCCGACACGCTACCATGACAGTGGAATGCTGTTCCGTCTGCCTAACGGTCTGGCGGTGGAGCCTGTGCTGATCCGCAAGAAGTTCCTCAAGTGGCAGGATGCCCACCCGGAATTCCCCCGCATTGTGTTCCACGGTTTGCGGCATTCCAGTGCCACCTATCAACTGATGATCTCCGGCGGCGATGTGAAAGCCGTTCAGGGCACCACAGGGCACGCCACGGCGGATATGCTGGTGAACACCTACGCTCATATCCAGCAGTCCTCTCGTGTAGAACTGGGCAGGAAATTTGAGGAAGGGTTCTATGCTAAACAGGAAAGCCCCAGCCCGCAGGCTGTACCCGCCGCAGGCGAACCGACCATCTCCATGACCGCTCTGCTGGAACTTCTGAAGGACGCAGACCCCGAAGTAAAGGCGCAGCTCCGTCTGGCTCTGCTGACCTGATGCAAAATTTACCACGCATTTCAAAGCAATTCCAGCCCATGCAGAGGATTCCCACGAAAACGCCGACCGTGCAAAAACCGTGCATTGACCGTGCAAACCCCGATTTTTCGGGGTTACATAACAAAAAAGAACGTCAAATCTTACGATTTGACGTTCAATATCTGGTGCACCTCCAGGGACTCGAACCCTGGGCCCACTGATTAAGAGTCAGTTGCTCTACCAACTGAGCTAGAGGTGCATATTATCAGAATGCGGTTTCTTCATTCTGATAACTCAAGTCGGCGACTACCTATTTTCACGCGCCGTTTCCAGCGAACTATCTTCGGCACAAGTGAGCTTAACTTCTGTGT
>NZ_JBBMEP010000055.1:0-704 GCF_040096475.1 Faecalibacterium faecis
CTGTCAAGGGATGTCAAGACTTGGTAAGGTTCTTCGCGTTGCGTCGAATTAAACCACATACTCCACTGCTTGTGCGGGCCCCCGTCAATTCCTTTGAGTTTCAACCTTGCGGTCGTACTCCCCAGGTGGATTACTTATTGTGTTAACTGCGGCACTGAAGGGGTCAATCCTCCAACACCTAGTAATCATCGTTTACGGTGTGGACTACCAGGGTATCTAATCCTGTTTGCTACCCACACTTTCGAGCCTCAGCGTCAGTTGGTGCCCAGTAGGCCGCCTTCGCCACTGGTGTTCCTCCCGATATCTACGCATTCCACCGCTACACCGGGAATTCCGCCTACCTCTGCACTACTCAAGAAAAACAGTTTTGAAAGCAGTTTATGGGTTGAGCCCATAGATTTCACTTCCAACTTGTCTTCCCGCCTGCGCTCCCTTTACACCCAGTAATTCCGGACAACGCTTGTGACCTACGTTTTACCGCGGCTGCTGGCACGTAGTTAGCCGTCACTTCCTTGTTGGGTACCGTCATTATCTTCCCCAACAACAGGAGTTTACAATCCGAAGACCTTCTTCCTCCACGCGGCGTCGCTGCATCAGGGTTTCCCCCATTGTGCAATATTCCCCACTGCTGCCTCCCGTAGGAGTCTGGGCCGTGTCTCAGTCCCAATGTGGCCGTTCAACCTCTCAGTCCGGCTACCGATCGT
>NZ_JBBMEP010000056.1:0-701 GCF_040096475.1 Faecalibacterium faecis
AGAGCAGAAGTCATGAAGATGGTACGGCAGGAGGATGCGGTTTTGGTGCTTTTCAGGATGAGGGAAGTGGTGCTGCGCTCCAGCTTGTCCGGGAATACCTTGATGATGCAGCCATCGTCCACTTGGTTTAGGGCTTCTTTTCGCACTCGCTGCATGGACTTGTTGATACGGAAGGTTCCGATGCCATCCGCAGCATCAAAATCCAGATCTTCCGGGGTCAGACCTACGATCTCGCCCTCTCGCAGTGCGCCCACCAGTGTGAGGTGGACTGCCAGATGCAGGATGGGGTCCTCCATGCTGTCCAGAGCCGCCCTCATTTCCTCTACCGTCCAGATGGTGCGCTCCTGCGTAGACTTCTTGGGGCTGTCCACGGGAACAGGGCTTTTGACAAGGATGCCCCACTCTACGGCATACTGGAAGGCAGTGCCCAGCAGCCGGTGCACCTCATGGATCGTTGTGCCGGAAAGGAAACGCTGCTTCTGCTTTTCGGTCAGTTCCTGCTTCTTTCCCTCGATATACGAACCGCAAGGCGTTTTGCTCAGGGTCGTATAGAGGTTTTCCATGTGGTAGGGTTTGAGTTTCTGCATCGCCATGCTGCCGATATAGGGGATAATAAGGTTCTGGATGGTGGAAAGGTTGGATTCGTAGGTTTTGGGTGCCCACTTGTGCTTGCTGCACTGTTTCGGTAGCCAGTCCATCAG
>NZ_JBBMEP010000057.1:0-679 GCF_040096475.1 Faecalibacterium faecis
GGCTTCCAGAAGGTTTGCCAGCCGCTTCTCCGTGTCCCTGAGCTGGTCTTTCAGGACAGGCAGCCGGGTGTTCTCCTTCTGCTGGGCTTCTATGACCAAATCTATCAGCTGTTCGATGATTTCATCGCTGAAAATCACCTTAATGGCAGTGTCCACCACGAACCGCTCCAGAGGCTCCTTGCGGATGGCTTTCAGGTCGCAGTGCGCCTTGCCGTGGCGTTTGGCGTTGCCGCACTTGTAGTAATAGTAGGTGTTTCCCATGTGGCTGGTGCCGCTTTCGCCACCCATCAGGGTGCCGCACTTGCCACAGAACAGCTTGGTGGTCAGCAGATAGCTCACATCCTCTTTTGCAGGCCGACCGTGGGCGATCTTGTTCTGCTCAAAACGCTGCTGTACCCGGTTGAACAAATCCTCGTCCACGATGGTGGGAATGCCACCCGGTGTCACGATGTCTTTATAGCGGTACTCGCCTATGTAGCGGCGGTTCCGGAAGATCTGGAAGAAGCTGTTCTTCACGAACGGCTTCCCGGTGCGGGTACGCAGACCGCGCTCGTTCAGGGATGCTGCGATCTTCTCGGCCGGTTCGCCGTCGGCATACCGGCTGAAGATTTCCTGCACGATGGGAGCCGTCTCCGGGTCGATATGGTACAGCCTGTCCTCCTTGCCAATGGTGAAGCCC
>NZ_JBBMEP010000058.1:0-665 GCF_040096475.1 Faecalibacterium faecis
AGGCATATAAGCAATATAGCAACCACCAAGAATGAAATCACCTAGCAGGGTTTGGGGCAGGCACGCCCCAACAAGAAACAGTCCCAAAGGGGACAGGAAATTTTCGAGTATTGAAAATTTGTGGCCACGGGACGATTCTTGCTCTCACGAAAACCCATACTTTTTGAAAATCCGCTTTTCGCAGCCAAAGGAGGATGCACCATGAAAAAAGAGATCGAAGCCTTCGTCAACGCAGCCAACGAGCAGGAGTTGGAAGCCGCATGGAATAACCTCTCGGCAGAGGAACAGCGAGTTTTCGAGAAGCTCATGGAGGAAGAACCACCCGAAGATGCACTGGCATTTTTCGCACAGCTGTATGATGATGCCCCGAAAGAGCAGACCAGCGAGACTGTGAACATCTCCGAAAATGAAATCTATTTCAAGCGGAAGCCCTTGACCGAAGAGCAGAAGAAACACAGCTCTTATGTGGACGAGAACGGCAACCTCCATGTCAAGAACCTGTCCGCTTTCTGGATTCCAGAACTGACCACCACGGAGAAAGTCGGTCACACCACCTACACCGTGACCGGCAGCTATGAGGGCAAGGAGTCCTTTTTGAAGAAGCTGGAGCGCATTGTTGCCAAGAACGCCCAGCAAAAATTTGAAGATGAGGGTGCAGACGAATG
>NZ_JBBMEP010000059.1:0-603 GCF_040096475.1 Faecalibacterium faecis
ATATAGGGCTTACGCTCCACTTCTCGTGTTCGGATGCTGCCGATCACGATGTGGACATGAATGTTTTCCGAATGGTTGTGCCCATCCGGGTGAGTGCAGACGATGGCGGGATGACCGGGGAAGTTTTCTTCGCAGAATTTCAGGCCAAGAGCCTGTGCCTTTTCCATCGTCAGCCCGTTGTCGGCTGCATCTCTGGGATCAAAGCTGATGATATATTGATGGCTCTTGATATCACCATGCTGGGTGTTCTTACCATACTTGCGGTTTGCCAGCAGACAGGCCGTTGCGAACGAGAAATCGCCGCACTCAAGTGTATCGAGGATGTACGATTCTCGCAGCTTCGGTCTGCCCTGTTCATCCAGAAGTTGCTTTCCGGTGAACGCGTCGTGCTGGTAAACGAGGTACGCTTCGATGGCAGTGTAGTCCGAATTCTTAGAGGCGATATGCTTGAGCGTTGCCATACAGTTCACCCAGAACTTTCTCGGCGTTCAGCCGAAATGCGATCAGGTCTGCAAGTTCGTCAAGAATTTTCGCTCGTATCTGCTCGGTGTCTGCACCGCCAGAATTGAAGTGCCTTGCAAGCTGGTTGAGGTTGCCGCCCAC
>NZ_JBBMEP010000060.1:0-585 GCF_040096475.1 Faecalibacterium faecis
CATTCGTCTGCACCCTCATCTTCAAATTTTTGCTGGGCGTTCTTGGCAACAATGCGCTCCAGCTTCTTCAAAAAGGATTCCTTGCCCTCATAGCTGCCGGTCACGGTGTAGGTGGTGTGACCGACTTTCTCCGTGGTGGTCAGTTCCGGAATCCAGAAAGCGGACAGGTTCTTGACATGGAGGTTGCCGTTCTCGTCCACATAAGAGCCGTGTTTCTTCTGCTCTTCGGTCAAGGGCTTCCGCTTGAAATAGATTTCATTTTCGGAGATGCTCACAGTCTCGCTGGTCTGCTCTTTCGGGGCATCGTCATACAGCTGGGCGAAAAATGCCAGTGCATCTTCGGGTGAGTCTTCCTCCATGAGTTGCTCGAAAACTCGCTGTTCCTCTGCCGAGAGGTTGTTCCATGCGGCTTCCAACTCCTGCTCGTTGGCTGCGTTGACAAAGGCTTCGATCTCTTTTTTCATGGTGCATCCTCCTTTGGCTGCGGAAAGCGTTTTTTCAAAAAATATGGGTTTTCGTGAGAGCAAGAATCGTCCCGTGGCCACAAATTTTCAATACTTGAAAATTTCCTGTCCCCTTTAGGAC
>NZ_JBBMEP010000061.1:0-556 GCF_040096475.1 Faecalibacterium faecis
GCCGGATGCCACCCATTACTGCGAGCTTGTCTTTGATGTCAACTCGGCCTACTTTGACAACCACGGCGGCTACGAGTCCGCCAAGCAGTTCTATGAGGATGCCTACCAAGCTGCCGTTCAAATCGTGGGCGGTGAGCAGTATATCCTCTCGGCAGTTATGCACGCCGATGAGATCAACCGTGCCATGACCGAAGCATTAGGCCGTGAAGTCTACCACTATCATCTCCATGTGGTCTATGTGCCTGTGGTGGAAAAGCAGATCCTCTGGTCGAAACGCTGCAAGGACAAGGCACTGGTCGGCACAGTCAAGGAGACCGTCATGCAGGTCAGCCGAAGCAAGAAGTGGGCTTCCAAGCCCCTGCTGGACGATGCCGGAAAGCCTGTCCTGCAAAAGAGCGGCAAGCCAGTCCTGAAGAAGTCGTACAGTGTCCTGCAAGACGATTTCTTCCACTATATGCGCAACGCCGGGTATACGGATGTAGAGCGCGGTGAGCGTGGCAGCACTGAAGAACACCTGACCGTCACCCAGTTCAAAGTCCAGCGGGAGCAGGAGCGA
>NZ_JBBMEP010000062.1:0-541 GCF_040096475.1 Faecalibacterium faecis
CATAGAAATATGTTTTCTCTTCGGAGCAAGGAGACAGGTGGTGCATGGTTGTCGTCAGCTCGTGTCGTGAGATGTTGGGTTAAGTCCCGCAACGAGCGCAACCCTTATGGTCAGTTACTACGCAAGAGGACTCTGGCCAGACTGCCGTTGACAAAACGGAGGAAGGTGGGGATGACGTCAAATCATCATGCCCTTTATGACTTGGGCTACACACGTACTACAATGGCGTTAAACAAAGAGAAGCAAGACCGCGAGGTGGAGCAAAACTCAGAAACAACGTCCCAGTTCGGACTGCAGGCTGCAACTCGCCTGCACGAAGTCGGAATTGCTAGTAATCGTGGATCAGCATGCCACGGTGAATACGTTCCCGGGCCTTGTACACACCGCCCGTCACACCATGAGAGCCGGGGGGACCCGAAGTCGGTAGTCTAACCGCAAGGAGGACGCCGCCGAAGGTAAAACTGGTGATTGGGGTGAAGTCGTAACAAGGTAGCCGTAGGAGAACCTGCGGCTGGATCACCTCCTTTCTAAGGAGTCAGGC
>NZ_JBBMEP010000063.1:0-538 GCF_040096475.1 Faecalibacterium faecis
GTGATTGGGGTGAAGTCGTAACAAGGTAGCCGTAGGAGAACCTGCGGCTGGATCACCTCCTTTCTAAGGAGTCAGGCAAGGACAGGACATCAAAAGATGGACAGTCCTTGGACAGGTAACAAACAAGCAGAGTAGATATTGTTCGATTTTGAGGGCCCTGAAAAGGGAACTCAATTCCTAATGTGGGGGTTTAGCTCAGCTGGGAGAGCACCTGCTTTGCAAGCAGGGGGTCAAGGGTTCGATTCCCTTAATCTCCACCACATGGGCCAATAGCTCAGCTGGCTAGAGCACACGACTGATAATCGTGAGGTCGATGGTTCGAGTCCATTTTGGCCCACCATGTGATGAAGAGCAAAGTTTCGGGAGACCGGGCTTTGAAGGACATCACCAAGACGTACCTTGAAAACTGAATAATAACTGCGAAACAAAGATTATAGTAAGTTCTTTTTTAAGAAATATTACAATTTCAAAAGGAAGGGTAACAATAATCTTCGTTGGCAAGAGAGAATCAAGAGGATACCAAATGTTCTTAAGAGAA
>NZ_JBBMEP010000064.1:0-509 GCF_040096475.1 Faecalibacterium faecis
CGCTTCGATCTCTGCATCGGCGTTTCGGCGGGCAGCGCCAATATGACGTCCTATCTGGCAGGCCAGCATGGGCGGAACAAGCCCTTTTACGATGAATACTCCTTCCGCAGGGAGTACATGAGCGTGCACAACCTCATCCGCAATCACTCCTATCTCGATCTGGGCTATGTCTACGGCACCCTCAGCAATGCAGGCGGCGAGAATCCGCTGGATTACGCGGCGCTTGCCCGCAGCCCGGCAGAGCTCTGCGTGGTGGCCGCTAATGCACAGAACGGCGAGGCGCAGTATTTCACCAAGGCAGACCTCCACCCGGACGACTACCGCGTCCTCATGGCGTCCTGCTGCATCCCGGTCATCGACCAGCCCTGCGTCATCGACGGCGTGCCTTATTTTGATGGCGGCCTGGCCGACCCCGTCCCGCTGGAATGGGCCTTTGCCCACGGCTGCGACCGGGTGGCTCTCATCCTGACCAAGCCCATCGGGCTGGTGAGTAGTGATGCCCGGGACAA
>NZ_JBBMEP010000065.1:0-506 GCF_040096475.1 Faecalibacterium faecis
GGCGGGATCTGATGCAATTTGCGGCAGAAAGCAGGATCTGCCGCAATGGGGGCAAACAAAAACGGCCAGCGTATCATGTGCTCTGTGATATGTACCCCTAATCGAAAAAATCCATCCGCATATGTTCCGGCACGCCTTCGTCAGCATTCTGTTGTCTAATCCCAATATCGGTGTGGCAACGGTGGCCGCAGAAGCCGGACGCGCTCAGCCCAGCACGACCCTTGCAATCTACACGCAGGTCTACGACAGACGACGTGATGAGATTCGGAAACAGATGAGCAAAGAATTGTACAAGTAAAGCGCCTATTCATGCAAAAAGAAAAGCACGAGAGCAAAATCTCGTGCTTTTTTGGTGGAGCATTGTCCACGGCACTCGAACCCAACACTTCCTCACGGGTGACCGTTTTGGCATCGTCCGTGAAGTTGAAGTTGAGTACGACCCGGTCATCAAAGACGTAGACCGAGTTGACAAAGGTATCAATGATCTGCCGCTGGTGTTCCGTGCT